>JANYLL010000165.1 GCA_025357895.1 Ignavibacteriota bacterium | reverse complement strand
AGAGAATACTATCTTCGATACAGTAAAGATTTTGGATCTGTAGTGAGGCATCGCTTGTCAAGCATATAGGACCGGAGAAAACGGTCGGATCTCCGAATATTTGCGGAGCGATAGGCGGCTCTTGGATCTGCCCGTCTCCTCCGTCCCGGGTTTTCCAGACTATGCCTGCACCATCAAATGCATACACTACACCCCCATTACAACCCGTGACAATAAACCGGGTATCACGATCATTTTTGGGTCCCCCAACAAACTGCCATGAGACACCTCGATCTGTTGACCTATACATGCCTAAAGCAATTGGATTCGGATTAGAGCTTCGGTCAGAATCGGTTTGTACATAAAGCATTTCTCCAAAACCGGCTATATGCCCCGTTGAATAGAAATTGTTTCCTTTAAATGAAAGTGCTCCGACAGTAGTCCAAGTCGCTCCATAATTAATTGAGCGCATAATCTGAGTTGGAACTCTGCCGGCAGTAGGATCACCTTCAGCAGCAGTATAAAATATTGGAGTACCCTTTACACCATAAATGCTCCATGACTCTCGACGAATAATGGGATTAATCTGTGTCCAGGTTCTGCCGCCATCTTGTGTACTCATCCAACCACCTTTTGCAGTGTCGGTGAAACTAGTTACCACCCCATGCGATGCATCAACAAAATCAATGCCATTGTTCAACTTCATGGGACCATTAAAAAACGTATTTCCACCATCAATGGAAATACGAGTTGCAGAATTTCCATTTAAATCTCTGCTCAAAGCAATGAGAGCAGAGGGAGTTTCATAAATGTTGTTAAATTTACCAACTGGTCCTGTTGCCTTCCAACTCAATCCGCCGTCAGTTGTTTTCCAAATACATTGTAATGTATTTAAATCTTCAATTGTCGCCCATCCATTCAAATCGTCCTTCATATAGATCTGCGTGATATTGTAGGCACCATAATTTTTTGGAATAACCGCTGTGATCCATGTTTTACCTCCATCTAAAGTTTTAATTATGCCCGCATCACCTGAGGATCCAATTAACCCTACAAATTCATTATAAAAAAAACCACAATTCGCAGCCCTCCCGGAATTAAAAGTATAGAGAGAATCCCACTTAGCAAACCCAGGTACAGCATAAAATAGGACAATGAATGCCGCGATAAAAGCAGATGCAATAAGGCGATGCAACTTCATGATTGTATTACGTCACGAGCAGTATATATAGATTTCGATAAAGCTCTACTATATAACTCTTAAAAGGTGGAAAAGTTACACTTTTCCCCACTATTTTTGGAATTCGTAGCTGAACGAACGGCTAAAGCCTGAAGACTAAAGACTAATCACTGGCTATTGAGGCATGGGGATATTCGCCATCATATCTCTCATCTGTTTGGAGACTTTGCCTTTTGAGAGTTTTTTCATCATCTTCTGCATTTCGGTGAATTGCTTGATGAGGCGGTTAATTTCAACAACATTTGTTCCGGAGCCTTTGGCAATGCGTTCCCGGCGGGAAGCATTGAGGACTTGCGGGTAGCGGCGCTCATCTTTAGTCATCGAAGTAATGATCGCTTCGATGCGTTCAAAAGATTTCTCGTCAATATTTGCATCTTTGATAGCGGCTTTATTCACACCGGGAATGTAGCCCATCAGATCTTTAATCGAACCCATTTTTTTGATCTGCTGAAGCTGTTCGCGAAAATCATCGAGCGTAAATTCATTCTTGCGAAGTTTATCTTCAACGGACTTTGCATCTTCTTCGGATATCTGCGCCTGTGCTTTTTCGACCAGGGTAACGATATCGCCCATTCCGAGAATGCGCGATGCCATGCGGTCAGGATAGAAAGCTTCAAGAGCATCAAGTTTTTCACCGGTAGAAATAAACTTGATCGGTTCTTCAACGACTGAACGGATCGAAAGAGCCGCACCGCCGCGCGCATCGCCATCCATTTTTGTAAGAACGACACCATCGAATTTTAGATTGTCATGAAATGCCTTAGCAGTATTCACAGCATCCTGCCCCGTCATAGCATCGCAGACAAAAAGGATTTCGTGAGGCTTGACCTTTGCTTTAATATCAGCGACTTCTTTCATCATCACTTCATCGATCGATAAGCGCCCTGCAGTATCGATGATGACGACGTCGTAGCCTTTTGACCGCGCTTCTTTAACTCCTGCTTCGGCGATCTTTACCGCATTCTTTTCTCCGTCAATTGTAAAAACAGGAACGTCAATTTGTAAACCGAGTAATTGCAATTGCTCAATAGCGGCAGGTCGGTAAATATCTGCAGCTATAAGGAATGCACGTTTGTTGCGATTCTTTAATAAATTTGCTAGCTTTGCAGTGAATGTGGTTTTACCCGATCCCTGCAAACCGCAGATCATGAGAATTGTCGGAAGTTCGGGAGAGAAATTTATATCCTGGGCGGGTCCGCCCATCATCTCCACGAGTTCGTCATAGAGTATCTTAATAAACTGCTGTTCAGGATTAACCGATTTGAGGACTTCAGCACCTAAAGCTTTTTCTTGGACGTCATCGACGAACTTCTTGGCAACCTTATAGTTAACGTCGGCGTCAAGAAGCGCACGGCGGACTTCACGAACGGCTTCATTTACGTTACTTTCGGTCAGTCTTGCCTGCCCGCGAATTTTCTTATATAACCCCTCAAATTTCGAACTGAGATCTTCAAACATAGTGGTCTTTCCTATTTATTCCTAAACAAAAAAGCCGCATGGTAGTAGCGGCTTTCCAACTCTTGTGACCCCTACGGGACTCGAACCCGTGCAGCCACCGTGAAAGGGTGGTGACCTAACCATTAGTCGAAGGGGCCGGGGTTCAAGCTAAAAGCAAAAAAGCTAAAAGCTAAAACAAAAAAGCTTTATTACAAGCTTTGCCAAGCGGCGGGAGTAAAACAGAAATTGGATTAATCCGTTCCGTTTTTCAGTTCTTTTGCCACATCTGCAAGAAATTCATGCATTGCTCTTGCCCGGTGGCTCAAATGATTCTTCTCTCCGGAAGTCATTTCAGCGAAAGTCTTGCCGCCGCCTTCAAGTGGTTCAAATACAGGATCATACCCAAATCCGTTGGCACCACGAAACTCCTTTGTGATGTTGCCGTGAACTTCTCCACGAAAAAAATGCTCACTTCCCTTCTCGTCAACAAAACAAATTACAGTGCAAAACTTGGCCATTCGGTCATCCTCGTTTTTAAGTTCATTGATCAGTTTTCGGCAATTATCTTCATATGTTGCATTTTCTCCGGCATAGCGAGCAGTGTGAACTCCGGGTGCTCCGTGCAATGCTGTTACTTCAAGTCCGGTATCATCTGCAAAAGTCGGCTGATGCAAAGTTTCGAAAACGAACCGTGCTTTAATCAATGCATTCTCTTCAAGAGTATCACCCGTTTCAGGAATTTCAGGAAAATCCTCGGGAAGCAATTCAATCTCAAACGCGTTGCCAACAAGTGTCAAAAGCTCTTCACGCTTATGGAGATTATGGGTGGCAAGAATTATTTTCATAATACTAATTTCACTACCTGACTTAGCGTATCCACTCCTTCAACTCTTGTTCCGCTCTTCATTTTAGGCATCGACTTCAGATTTGATTTTGGAACAATGATCCTTTCAAATCCGAGTTTCGCAGCTTCCATGACACGTAGTTCAGCCTGCGCAACGGCGCGGACTTCGCCGCCTAAGCCGACCTCTCCGATCAAACAGGATTTCGAATCCAGCGGAATATCTTTCATACTCGAGAGCACAGCCATTACAATAGCAAGATCAGCTGCAGGCTCATCAACCGTTAAACCGCCTGCAATATTAATAAAGACATCTTGATTGGCAAGCCGAGCGCCAAGTCTGCGTTCAAGAACTGCAAGAAGCATTGCAATACGTCGGTAATCGTAGCCTGTGGTTGTTCGCTGAGGATTATTGTAATGTGTTGGCGAAACAAGTGCCTGCACTTCTAATAATAACGGGCGTGTACCTTCTAATATGCAGCATACTGCCGAGCCTGATGAGCCATATTGCCTTTCGGAAAGAAATACTTCCGATGGATTCGGTACTTCCATTAATCCTTCAGAGCTCATAGAAAAAACGCCTATTTCATTTGTAGAGCCATACCTGTTTTTGGCTGCACGCAGAATGCGGTAAGCATGAGTTCGTTCACCTTCGAATTGCAAAACGGTATCGACTATATGTTCTAATACTTTCGGTCCTGCAATTGCGCCTTCTTTTGTGACGTGCCCGACAATAAAGATTGGGATGCCGGAGGATTTTGCAAATTGCAAAAGCATTGCCGTGCATTCTCTCACTTGACCGACACTTCCGGGCGCAGACTCCATTGCGGGGCGGTACATCGTCTGAATAGAATCTACGATAAGAACATCAGGAGAACTGCTGCGTGCTTCTTCGATGATTCGCTCAATATCCGTTTCACCCATGAAAGAAACATCTTCGTTCTTCATCAGCAGCCGTTCGGCGCGAGATTTCAATTGCTTCGGAGACTCTTCACCGGAAACATAGAGTGTTTTTGCCGTCAACATTCCACGCACCATCTGCATAAGAAGCGTGGACTTCCCAATTCCGGGATCGCCGCCGATGAGAACAAGCGAACCATGCATAATGCCGCCGCCAAGGACTCTATCAAGTTCTGCAATGCCTGTTAAAATACGGTCTTCTTCGGAGAGCGTGATCTCAGATAATTTCAGAGGACGTGCTGCACCTGATGAACCATAACTACGTGCACCTTTTGCTTTAGGATTATCTGTAGATGATATCGAAGTCTCTTCAACAAAAGTATTCCATTCATTGCATTCAGAACACTTCCCTATCCACCTTGGAGAAATATATCCGCAGTTCGAACATACAAATTGTACTTTGCTCTTTGACATGCTAAGAATTAAAGTGCAAAGTTACGACGCTGGAAAATTAATAATTAAAAATGCAAAATAAAAAAAAAAATTCTATCGGACAATTGTAAGAGTCTGAACAGAAAGTATTCCATTTCCTCTGGCAAGCATCAGTTGATAGCTTCCGCTCTGCAATGTGGAAATATCGAGCGCGTCTGCATTCGAACCATTTTCCAAACTAACTGCCTTGCGTAATTTTACTTCGCCGAGAAGATTAACGAGCGAAATTTGTGCGTCATTTTTTCCTTTCGATAGGATTGAAATCGTAACGATACTATTTGCAGGATTTGGAACAATTGATTTTATGATGGCTGGTAAATTTCCGTTCATATACGCACGCAGTGATTTGTCTCCGCATTGACTTCCGACCGTTATCATGCCTTGTGAAGAAGATGACGTCGAGAGCTGGCTGACAAAAATATCTTCGAAAAGTATTTGAGTAGTATCTTTCTTTGAAACGTAGCACGTAAACGGCACATCGAACGCGGCAGTGGCAAAGGAAAGTGTATTATCTACCGATCTGTCCTTTCTGAAAAGATCATAGCGAATTTTTCCGTAAGAAATATTTGTCGGTGTTATTAAATAATTACAAAGAGGGTTAGCTTTTGAACAATCGATCGTAGGATTCTGTAAAAGTGCAAGATCGGCATCATAACTTAATACGAACGAGATCGTATCAAGATTTATCGGAGCGGGAGTTGCTGAGATAGAAACATGAAATTTACTTAATACCTGTGTATAAGGAACATTCACGGTATCAAGAGTGACCTGTACATTTCCGATCGTGCGGCCAATCGCTTTAACCGAGGTCAGACTCATCGTATCATTCGCAAGCGCGAAATCCGATTGCCAAGCGCCAAGGAGCGAAGGCGAGAAAGTCATATTGAACGACTTCGTCTCAAATGGCTGGAAAACGATCGGCATAGTCATATCCGAATTAAAGATCGAAACATCACCTGTTTGTTTGATCTTCGTAACGACGACAGGAGACTCATTTGGATTCCTGACCTGGAATGCCTTTACCATATTTACCGGCGCCTGCTGTGTACCAAAATCGATCAGGTTCGATGTGGTAAAAGGAATAAGCGGCTTCGAAAGCGGATCGATAG
>JANYLL010000164.1 GCA_025357895.1 Ignavibacteriota bacterium | reverse complement strand
ACACCTAACACCTAACACCTTGATTCAAAATGTTCTCGGATCTCTCCATTTCAAACTCACCAATGCCCAAGTGCGAGTCCTGAAAGAGATTGCCGAAGACATGGCAAAAACAGGCGAGAAGAAAATTCCGATGCACCGGCTTGTGCAGGGAGATGTCGGAAGCGGCAAGACTATTGTTGCACTGCTTTCAATGCTTGTTGCTGTTGAGAATGGTTATCAGGCTGCCCTGATGGCTCCAACAGAAGTTCTGGCAAAGCAGCATTACCTTTCAATATCCGAAATGCTGAAAGGATTACCCATTGAAGTTTCGCTTCTTGTCGGAGGGCAAGGTAAAAAACTTCGTTCGCAAATATTGAATGAGCTTGCTGAAGGCAAAACGCATATCGTTATCGGCACTCATGCACTCATCGAAGATAACGTGAAATTCGAAAAGCTCGGAATAGTCGTTGCCGATGAACAGCATAAATTCGGTGTTGCTCAGCGCCGAGCGCTCATTGATAAACACGATGGTTCGCCGCCCGATGTGCTGATCATGTCAGCAACACCTATTCCGAGAACACTTGCATTGACGCTTTATCAGGATCTCGATGTCTCAACGATAGATGAACTTCCTGCCGGAAGAAAGCAGATAAAAACGAGTATCGTTTTTCCGAATGAACAACGTGCGCTCTTCACCCATATCCGCGAAGTTGTAGTTAAACGCAAGGAGCAAGTCTATATTGTTTATCCGCAGCTTGAAAAAAGCGAGACGAAAGATGTAAAGACTGCCGTACATTCGTATGAGATATTCAAAGAAAAAATTTTTCCTGATCTGAAAGTCGGTTTGATTCACGGAAAATTAAAAAGCGATGAGAAGCAAGCGGTAATGGCGGCATTCCGAAATCGTGAAATAGATATTCTCGTTTCGACAAGTGTCATTGAAGTCGGCATTGACGTTGCTAATGCCACGCTAATGGTCATCGGTAATGCCGAGCGGTTCGGTCTTGCGCAGCTTCATCAACTTCGCGGAAGAGTAGGACGCGGCGGAAAAGCATCGGAATGCATACTCGTACCATCGGATAAGCTTACTCCCGACCCGCAAGCAACGCTGACGAGCGAGGCAATTGAGGAGCGGACTGTCGCACTCGAAAGACTTCATGTTCTCGAACGCACGACAGACGGTTTCGAGATCGCCCGTGCCGATTTGAAGCTCCGCGGTCCCGGCGACTTCCTCGGTACTCAGCAATCAGGTATCCTGAAATTAAAGATCGCTGATTTAGTTGAAGACCAAGCAATGCTCGAAGAAGCAGCAAAAGATGTAGAAGATGTACTAAAGAATGATCCGCAACTGCGAGCAAAAGAAAATCTCGCTACGCGACAGGAGTTGTTAAAACAGTATCAGCAAAGTGAGAGTTATTTGGGAGTGGGGTAGTTATTTTTTATACGGAATAGTAATCTCAATTTGAGAACTATCTACGCATGATTTAAAATTATATGATCCATTATAATATGTTGTTGGCCCCTTATTACCTTGATCATGAACAATCTCATTGCGCTGATAGCTTATTGCCTGTATGTGACTACCAGCCTTCACCCCTTGTAAAACGCAATAGATTGAACTATCCTGCAGAAAAACGAAGGGCAGGTTTATAAATTTCCCATACCAAGTAGAAAGAACAGGTATTATTTTGTTGGCTCTATCTATCAGTACCTTGCTATCGAGCGAATTGCCGCCTGTATCATTATCACCTGCTCCGAATTTAAAAAAATTCCACGAACCATTCATTGGGAACCCAGGAAATAGATCATTACCGGTAGAAAGCAAACCAATAGTATCAATATTCTCATGATAAGTATCACTTGAAATGAATAAATTAACATGCATGAGAATATTTTGAAGCTTGATTGCAAAAGACGAATAATGACTTCCGATCTCTGAAAAAAAAGGTGGATCAGCATTGGTTGATGTATCGTGTCCGACCAATTTTCGGATTATGCTGTCAGTCGAAGATTGAATAACAAGGATAGAGCTATCATCTCCCTTCGTTGACGAGTTGAAACCGACATACACAGATGAATCGGTTTGACCTGTAGGGATTTGGATCGAAGGTCTTACAGTAAAATATCTTCCCCCACGTAAGGAAAATTTCAAATCGAGGGAATTGGAAGTCAAATTAGTAATGAATAATTGACGTAAAACTTGCTGGTTTCTTGCAGAAGTAAAAATAATATCTCCGGAAGGTTCTACCTGAAAACTTCCAGATGCAGGATTTCCCTGCGTCGGCATGGTCTGTTTGCACCCGAATAAGGCGGAGATACCGAAGAATGCTAAAATTAGAAGATAATGACGTTTCATACTCCCATTTATTTATAGGAGTAACACGAGAGGCAGGCTAAAGTTGCACTGACTTAACCCTCCTCATCAATACCAACCCAGTCAGAAAGAATACTGCAAGTGAAATGATGGCTTGGCGCTCGCCGAAGGAGCTTGAGAGTGCGCCGAAGATGAGCGGACCGATAACCGCGCTTGCTTTGCCACAGAAGCCGTCGTAGAAGCCGAAGAACTCTGCTGTATGCTCTTTTGGCGTAAGCAGTGCCATCATCGAGCGCGATGCCGATTGGCTCGATCCGAGAGCAAGTCCCGCGACTGCGGCAACGATATAAAATGCTATCACGCTCGAAGTAAGGTATGCACCAATGACGACTGCAAGCCAGATCAAAAGCGTGATCATGATCGTCTGCCGCGGACCGGTGCGATCGGTGATATAGCCAAAGATTATCGAACCGACAATCGCAACGGTCTGCACCATTGCAAAAAGAATAATGAGATCACCTGTTTCAAATTTCAGTGTGTTCTTTGCATAAAGTCCTGAAAATCCGATAACGGTTAGGATCGCATCATTATAAAGAAAGAATGCTATAAGAAATGTTGCAAGAGATTTGTATTGCCTGATATGCTTTGCAGTTGTTATCACACCACGAAAACTATTTCCGATAATTTTCCAGGAATATTTTTTTGCGTTATGTTTTAATTCCGGAACGAAGAGGAAGATCGGAATTGAAAAGACGGCGAACATTATAGCCGTTACTAAAAATGACTCAGGATATTTTTTATCAAGCAATAAATCTTTCGTTGCAAATATCGCGCCGAGCGAGCCGAGATAACCGACGGCAAATCCGACGCCAGATACTTTTCCAAATTTTTCGGGTGGAGAAATTTCTGGAAGGAATGCATCATAAAAAACAATACCGCCTTCGAAACCGGCATTGCCCAAAATGAAAAGGAGCGCTCCCAAAAATATCATTCCGGGCTGAAGGAAAAATGTTGCTGCAGTTGCAATCACCGCGACGAATGTGAATGCAAAGAGCATTCGCTTTTTTGAGCGTGTCGAATCTGCTATTGCGCCAAGTGCCGGAGCGATCAATGCCACAAGCAGCATTGATGAACTCATAGCAATTCCCCAATACAGATCACCTTTGCCATCGGTGACGATCACGTTCGCATAATAGAGAGGATAAACGAACGTCACCATGATCATGGCGAACGAGCTATTGGCAAAGTCGAAAAGCGACCAGGCAGCGATTACGGATTTTTTGAGATTCGGCATGAAACAAAAATACGAAGGATTTTCCTAATCTGAATTAACTACTCTGCTCGATCAACCCTCTTCCCTCTTTATTCAGCTCTCCTTTGGATTGCAAGTCTTCTTTAACCGCATGGAGGATACCGTTGATGAACTTACCGCTCTCTTCGGTTGAAAAATCTTTTGCAATCTCTATGAGTTCATTGATCGTTGCTTTCGGCGGAATCTCTGGAAAATACATGAATTCGATAATGCCGATCTGAATGAGAATTTTATCGATCAGGGCAACGCGCGAAAAATCCCAATTGGATAAACGCTCAGTGATGATGGTATTCAATGCTTCTAAATGGGAATTATGGAAAAGAAGAAGCTGGCGGGCAAATTCCAATGCCTGTTCGTTAAGTGTGGTATCTGACCTTATCAATTCCCTATAGAGATCATCCGTATCACGCTCATTCATCGCATGGGAAAATAGCAATTGCAAGACACGTTCACGGGCAAGCCTTCGCTGCGAAAGTTTTTTATCGCGGTCCGGATTATTTTCAAATAGTTCGTCGGTATCTATCTTTAGAATAGGTCCTTCGTTTGAAATATGCTTAACGTGTTTTTCTTTAGACATAAAATCTTTTTCTTCTCCTCGGTAGGTGCGGGGCTTTCGCCCGCGAGAATGTCTAATGGTGCAACGTGTTCGCGCGGGCTAAAGCCCTGCGCCTACCAATTGCAATCAATAGTATCCGAAGGCAGTACGTCGATCCTCAATATTTGCCTTTGATATCTTCTCCTTTAACCAAAGTCCGAGACGTTTCATCCGTTCTTCTTCGGTTTGTGCCATTGGCGTTATCGCTGCAGCCAGACGTTGCTGCTCAAATAAAATTTGATAGTAATCTAATATTTTTGTGCGCTGAGGATCGGGATTAGGATGTTTTAAATATGCCTTCAATGCATGCTCATTGAACGATCCTGTTGAATCGGTAAATGTTTCCTTTAACTCTTTTGGAATATCTTTTATGATCCGGACAATCGTTTTATCTGTTGTGAGGCTGAGTTTACGTTTTTGCAGTTCATTCTCAATAATAATATCAGCCACAAGTTTATCCCATGTCATATTCACGAAACGAGTAAAAGCTGTGTCACTAACAACGCTATCTTTGATCTCTTTTCTATGTTCTCTAATGGTTGTTGCAAGCTGCTCCCTAAAGTCATAGTAACAGATCACGGTGTGATTGACTATGCCCACTGTATCCAGCATTTTATGCTTTTTCTTCGGCTTCTTTTCTTGTGTTTGCGCAAAAGATAATTGCGAAACAAATAAAAGGATCAAAAGGCTATATCGTAAGAACAATTTCATGATCGTACGCCTATCTTGGCTTTGTATTTTTACGCTATAAACCCACTTCCGTTTCGTCGCAAATATAATCTACGACTTTTTTGATATCGTGTGTCTTATTCCAGACAGCGAGTTGCCTGTCGGCGCCTGTTCCATTCTGCAAAATTTTCTTTACGCCCTCTTCAATATATTTGCGCGAGCCGAGATCATCGACGACATCATCGACAAATTCAACAAGTTCTTCGATAAGCAGAGACTCATCCTTTTCCATCTCCATTCCAAAATCGACCAACTTACCTTTAACGCCATAACGAGAGGCGCGCCATTTATTTTCCATGATCAATGCGCGGCGGTAATTCCGATAGCCGAGATTTTTCGAGCGAAGCTTGTAAAGTTTTGCGGCGATTGCCTGCATGAGCGCAGCAAGGGTAACCGTTTCTTCAACACGCATCGGAATATCACAAACGCGGACTTCAAGAGTCGGGAAGATAGGATGAGGGCGGATATCCCACCAGATCTTCTTTCCCGTATCAATACAACCCGTTTTAATTAGGAGTTTAACAAAATTATCAAACTCGCTGTAATCGGAATATGTATCGGGAATATTTGTACGAGGATAGCGATCGAAAACTTTTGTGCGAAAACTTTTCAGTCCCGTATCAGTGCCAAGCCAGAACGGTGAGTTCGTACTGAGAGCAAGTAAATGTGGCAAAAAATACCTATACTCATTCATGATCTGAATTTGCAGATCGCGGTCTTCGATGCCGATATGCACATGCAAACCAAAGATCAGATTTGCTCGGGCGATAAGCTGCATCTCCTCGACCAACTTATCATAATGCGCATTCGGGTAGATCTCCTGATCGCGCCAATCGGCAAAGGGATGAGTACCAGCCGCCGCAATACGCAAGCCTTGTTTATCTGCAATCGTGCGTAGGAAGCGGCGAAGCCCCAATACTTCACGTTCGGCGTCTTCTACGGTTAAGCAGATCCCCGTTCCGACTTCTGCAACGGATTGATGTATTTCCGGCTTTACCCGCTCGGCAAGAATTGTTTTATTCTCTTCAAGTATCTGAAGAATATGCGATTTCAGATCGCGAGTAACAGGATCGATAAGTTGAAATTCCTCTTCGATACCGATTGTAAGTGTGGGTGCTTTTGGCATAAGTGACTTTTTACGATACTATAACAACTAATATACGAAACAGAAAGAGGAATAGTGTCATTCATCTTATCTGCCGGTGAAGATTGCCTTAAAAATATGTCCTGCCATGCTCGGATTTTCTTTCAATCTGCGGATCGAATATCCATACCAATCGGCACCGAAAGGAACATAGACCCGAAGTCTGTGACCTTCAGCAATTAGCTGCCGCCGCATGGGTTCTGTGACGCCTAAAAGCATTTGAAATTCATACCGATCTTTTCGTAATCCAAGTTTTTTCAGGATATTTTTCGCACCATGTACCAACATCTCATCATGTGTTGCAATGCCGACGTATAAGCCATTGGAAAGTGCAAGCTCAAGACATTTCAAATAATTATTCCGTATCTCTTCACGCCCTTTGAAAGCAATTGTTTCGGATTCAATATAGATCCCTTTGCATAGCCTGATATTTTTCGCACCTGTTTTGATCAGATCATGAATATCATTTTCCGTTCTTCGCATGTAGGCTTGTAATACTACGCCAACATTAAATTTATTTTTTAGTTTATTATGAAGTTCTATTGTTCGTGTTGTATATGGAGAATTTTCCATATCAAAGCGAACGAAGATATTACCATGATCGCGGGCATTTTCAAGGATTCTGAGGACATTCTTCTCACATGCCTCAGGATCAAGATCTAATCCGAGTGAAGTGAGCTTAATAGAAAGATTGGAATCGATCTTTTCACGCTCGATGGTTTTTAAAACTTCGCATGAGTATTCCGTATTTTCTTCAGCCTGGGAAAGCGATGTGATGTATTCGCCAAGTACATCAACTGTTGCCATCGCACCTTCAGCATTCAAACCGCGCACCACGTGCACTGCATCGGCAAGCGTATCGCCGGCAATATATCGCGCACTTACTTTACGGACTATTGCTTTCGGAACAATTGGCAGCGAAACAGCAATAAGTTTATTGAAAAAATTCATTCGTTACGGCTTGAGAAAATAAATAATGGGTTTGTTACGATCAGCAAGCATGAAACCACCATCACTCATTGGCATCGGAATGCCTGGAATAAATCCATTTTGTGCACCCATAACGGGAAGTTCGCCGAGCGTCTTACCTGTCGAGAGATCAAGCGTATAGAAAATACTTTGTGTAGGAACAGCCGCCTGTGTCGAAAACGTCAAGGTAAAATATGCAAACTTTTCACTGATCGCAACCGGTGATGAAACAGGATAGGAAAAACGACGTTGCCATAGTTTCATTGTATCTTCTATGGCAAAAGCATCAATACCGCTTGTAAGTTCAATGCCGGAATCATAGAATCCGCTTGAAAGGACCATATTTCCGTTTGAGGCAATGTTTATAGGCAAATACGGAATTTCATGAGAACTGATTTTTTTTAAACTATACCCGCCAGGTCCATTGTAAATACCAAATATGCCAACATTCATGGTACGTTCATCAGTGCGGGGTCTTTTGCTCAGATACCCAAATGCAATTTTAGCTATAGTATTACCGCTGCTTTTACCGCAAAGACAAATGTTTGAGATAATTCGAAGCTCCTGTTTATGAAAGCGTTCTTGAAACACTTCGAAAAGAACCCTTTCTCCGTCACCATATAATCTATCGCCGGTGATGATACTATCGCAAGCGCCAAAAATGAGATTATGTTGGGCGTCAAAAATTATGGAGTTGTATGCATCTTTTTGCGTACCACCCCAGGGAATCTGCTTGCCCGTTTTAGTACTAAGAGCGAAAAGAGTTTTTCCGCCGGAAATATTTTCTCCGGCCATAATGAGACCTGTATCTGTTAAAACCGCACAACCGGGTATCACGCCTGTGGTTATGGAATATTTTTCTTTAGTCTGCCAGCGCAATTTTCCGGAGGGATCAAATGCGTCCACATTTCCACTCGAGTAAATAATATAAGCGCCCGAAGCATCGGTCAGAATGTTCGTAATACTACCATCTCCGGGAATTGAAGCAAATATCTTCGCGCTCTTTTCATTACCGGCAATGATCGTGCTTGTATGAGTCATGCCATCGGAAATGAGGTAGTTGTAACCGCCTGTAGTAGAGAACGGAATTGGCGGCGTCGAAAAATAGTTGTGCAACATACTATCTTTCCCTTTTGCCAATGACACAAGAGTGGACGGGATTACAAAAGAGGTTACCGTCGAAGGAACGCCGATATTCTCTACAAAACGCGAGCCCTCCATCCGATAATCAAAACTCGAAAAATGATGGGGTGCTTCTTCCTGTTTGGAACAGGAGAATAAAATCAGCGAAAGAAATATTAAAATTTTGCGCAAGGTATATTTTTAGAACGCCTTTAAACAATTTTTTTGATGAGTTGTTCGGCGATTTCCCAACGATCTTTATTTCCTTTTGCACCAATAATAGCAGCTTCGGAGATCTCGTCACGGCTCGATCCGACATTATAAGCTCCGAGAATATGTGAATAAAGCTGCCGATCCCAGCCAAGCTGCGTAAGCATTGCAACAATAGCAAGTTCGCGGGTTTTCGTATCTAAGCCGGGACGTGAAAGCGTTTTCCCATAACCTTCGATCATTGCCCAGGATGCAAGCTCGGGGCTAAGCCTTATCATTTCTTCACGTACCCTTACCGCTTTTGATGCATATACTTTTTTATAAAGTGCTTCGCCATTTATCGCATGATCGCTGTACGAAGAAATTATTTCATCCTGATCACCTATAATCCCATCTTCGCATCCAAAAATTTTTTCAAGCGTTCGAACGGATTCAAGTGCAGCAGGGAAGCCGGCGAAAAGATAAGATTGGAGAAATACTTCGTAAAGTTCGGCTTTTGTGGCAGAGGAGATAGATTTGATCTTTCTCAGTTCCTCGATCAATTCGATTCTATACTCCGGACGAGAGGCAAGAGTTGATACTTTGATAAGAGAAGCAGTTCGAGCGTCGAGTATCATCATTATAAAATAATTTCTCTTCCATTCGGATCAAGCGGCATCGTAAGTTCAGCAAGAACAGTCTGCGCGATTTCTTGCGGCTCAATAATTTTTCCTGTTCGGTTCATCTCACCGAGTACTGCTTCGGCTTGCTCACGAAGTTTTCCTGTCTTCTTTATAATGTTCGAAATACTTGTTTCCAAAATATTTGTACGTACAAAACCAGGGCAGATCGTTGAGATTTTAATATTTGAACGCGACAGCTCTTTTGCAATTGCACGCGATAAACCCAGCAGCGCATGCTTGGAAGAAGTATATGCCGATGTATAAGCAAATCCTTCAAGTGCAGCAGTCGAAGCGATATTAATTATTTGCCCTCCGCCTTCAGATCTCATATCTGCAATGTATGTTCGGATGAGGTTAAACGGTGCATGTACATTTATTGCAAATGTTTGCTGCCACATTTCATCGGTCGTGTCTTCGATCTTTGCTGATGGGGCAATGCCAGCATTATTTATTAAAAGGGTAACTTTACCTATTGCCGAAGTTTTTGCAAAAAGTGTTGATGCGGACTGTGAAGCAGTAATATCACATGCGAGAGCAGTTGCTTTCCCGCCTGAAGAAATGATCTCTTGCTCCACACTCTTTATTTCATTCTCCGAACGAGCAACAAGGATCACACGGTATCCTTTATTTGCAAGACCGAGCGATATAGCTTTTCCGATCCCTCTTCCGGCTCCTGTAATAAGTGCGATCATGATGCTGGGGTGAATGATATACCTGAACAATTAAAAAGCGTATTCTGCTTCGAATCTGTTGCAGCGGCAAATTGATAACCTTCGCGTAAACTTCCTGCCCACCAAAATCCGTCATGTCTTAGTACTAGAAAGCCAACCTGCATATCATCGGTAAGGTGTTTGTCTTTTTTAATTCGGCTAATAGCCTCTAGCAATGCATGCTCGGGCTCGATGCCCTGTCTGAGCATTTCGACAATATGAAATGCAGAGCAAGCACGCATGACAAGTTCACCGTTCCCTGTAGCGACTGCTGCGCCGACTTCGCCATCGACGTAAAGGCCTGCGCCGATGATCGGCGAATCACCAACTCTGCCATGCATTTTAAAAGCAAGTCCTGAAGTAGTACATGCACCGGATAGTTTTCCGTTCTTATCTCTTGCAAGCAAACCGATAGTATCGTGTGATTCGTTTAAAGATTTTCTATCGAGCTTTTTTGTATTTCCATTTTCGGAATATTCAAAAACATATTCATGCTCGCCTTCTTCTGATCTTCTCAACCGGACGTTCAATCCCTCAGGTAATTCTTTCCATTTCTCATATAATTTCTGTGAAGCATCGGTCATGAGATTTGATTTAGTAAACCCTTCGTGCTCAGCAAATTTCTCTGCACCAACTCCAGCTAGCATAATATGCGGAGTCTCCTCCATAACTTTTCTTGCGATAGAAATCGGATGTGGATAATTCTGAACGAAGGACACCGATCCGCAATTACCATCATGATCCATAATGGAAGCATCAAGTGTCAGGACACCAAGTTCATCCGGTATGGCGCCTGACCCTACAGACATACAAGTGAGGTCATCTTCGCAGTACCGCGCGCCACGTTCAACAGCATCAAGAGCAGATAAGCCATCTGCCATAGCAGCAAATGAAATCCGGTTTGGTTCGAATCCGTGCTTCCAGGTCGCGAGTGCTTCCATTAAAATTTATTTTTGAATGACAAGTGTCTTTCCTTCACGCCATCCCCAGCTATCGGCGCTGAGGTAATATATACCTGAAGGAAGTGTTGCAACATCTAAAGTA
Organism: Ignavibacteriota bacterium; assembly: GCA_025357895.1. Lineage (GTDB taxonomy): Bacteria > Bacteroidota > Ignavibacteria > Palsa-1295 > Palsa-1295 > PALSA-1296. Next base: position 18,338 of record JANYLL010000164.1, on the reverse strand, counting down.
ATAGTATTCTCTCCTCGTTTAATGCTCATCGATCTATCGAGGACGATCATGCCGCTTGCAGTATACATTCTGATTCGGAGATTTCCGTCATTACCGAGAAGAACTGAAAATGAAAGAAGCCCTGAAGCAGGATTCGGAGTCGGATTACCCAATGCATACGTTCCGGCGACGATTATATTACCCGGGAGATTTCCGCAATGGACTACCTGAATAAAGCCCGGAATGGCAAAAGCCCTCGAATAATTCGAAACTTTGATACTGTCAAGAAAAACTGACGTTGTATCATGCGTGCCATATAAAGCAAGCATCTGCACTGTTGCAAAGGGTCCTGCTCTTAAGGAGTCCGGATTACTTGCCGAAAAATCATATGTTCCCGGACTCGTTTCACTATTGCCAAATATTTTCCATGCAACTCCGCTCATACTAAGTGGCTGCACTACCGTTGGGTTGTACGTCAATCTTCCACTTAGTGATCGGATGTTTGTTCCGGAAGAAATGCTATCGACATCGATCAAATAGGAAAATTCCTGCCCGGCAGTGGTAGTAGTATGAGCTAAGTTGAATCTGACAAATGGTGAATCAACGATCGGAATGCCTGTTCCCACCAAAGTGATCGTATCATTTCCCGTAGGCAAAGCAAAGAAACGTATTTCCGAATCTCTTCCGGTAGAAGTGGCGCAGTATCGGAAGATAAATTTTTTAGTCTCTCCCGAATTAAATGTAATGGTATTTCCTGAAGGAGAGATCATAAAAAAGGGAGGCTGAAAGGATGGTATGGCTGTTGTTATTCCACAAGCACTTGTAACAAAGATACTATCATCCTTGCATGAACCTGTATCGATACTTCCGAATGAGATCGAAGATTTTGAAAAATTCAGATTCCCATTCGATGCAGAGCCGTCAATAGGAATTTTCAACACGGAATCACCACATGGTCCAAGATGGATTTTAATAATAAGCATATCACTAAAGGCTCCGCTGGATGTTGCAGTAAAATTCACATTGAAAATGGCAGAATCAGTTTGAGGGATAGTAACGCCTGAAAGTGAAAAGATTGAGCCAACCTGAAGGTGTACTGAATCAATACGAATCGTATCACTGCCGATTCTTCTTAGCGTAAATGGTAAAACTTCAGAGGAAGGGATGCAGAGCGGCTTAAAGTGTAATGCAGAATCAAATATAACTTCAGGATGGATACCATGGTAATGCAGAACTGTTTCGTTCGACGAATCAGCGTCAGAAAAATAATGGATGTGAATAGTGGTATCTCCTTTTTCTGTTGCGCAAAAGTAGATGATAATATTCGTATCTTTTTGGGGAGATACTGTGACCGGCAATACGCTTGGTTTTACTGATACTCCGGATATACTATCGATAGTAACGAATTCATTTCCGGTGGACGAAAGTTTAAGCACCATTGAATCACAGGTGTTTACACAAAGAGGTTTAACGTGAATATCTGGTGGAGCGCTTAAGATCTTTTTTGTTGCACTTGCGAAGCCTGTGACTTTTACCGAATCGCGCTTTTCTGTAAGTATAAAGGAACTGTGGAATTCACCTGTATCAGATGGACAGAATGAAATGAGTATTTGCAGAGAATCCTTCGGAGCCAGAAGCGCATCTTTTTTAGGTTTTACAATTTCAAATGGTGAATGGATAAATCCATTCGGGCTTATAAGAGCTGAATCCTTTCCGATAGATAGTGCAGTAACGAGTAATGTGTCACATTTGCCAATATGTACTCTGCCGAAATCAAGCGTAGTTGGCTTAAGTCTTACCCGTCTGTCTTTATCGACACCGCAGCCTATAAGAATCCCTGTCCGTGTCGTATCATCCGAAATAAACGATATAGTCGCCGTCTCTTTTCCGACTGTTTTAGGACAATACACAATGGTAATACTATCGGAGTTGTAATATACAAGATTTGGAGACGGGGGAATTGCAGTAAAATTACTACTTGAAATATTTATTGAATGGATGTGCAGACTATCTTCTCCCCAGTTTGATATGTAGAAATTTGCGCTGACACATGTGTCGCCAATTTTATAACATCCAAAAATAAGGGTATCCTGCATAAGCACAAGATGCGGTGTTGGCTTAATTCTGATAACGCCGCTCGATAAATGAGAAAGCAATCGCTCCGGTTCAAAATTTGCAAAGTTACGATTGGGATTTCTCACTTCTGCCATTGTCGTGACATACAGCGATGAATCATGTCCGACAGGAAGAAACGCCTGCCATCTATAACTATTATTTGAATTTTTAAATCGTATCGTGTCAAAAAATCTCCATGATGAATGTTCATTACGATAGTATATGCGAATCGAATCTGTCAGACTTGCAGAATCTCCGGCTGAACCGCTGAAAAGGCCAAGGGGTCCGCCGAGTGGTAATGCAGAAATATTCAGCGTAGGTCCGGAAGTAGTTATGCCTGAAAAGTTCGAATTCAGTGTGGTCGTATCGCCATCAATTCGAATTCTTCCGTTACTTCCGGCACCGCCTTTATTTTTTTGTCCATTCCCTTTTCCTCCGCCAAGTCCGCCTGATCCGCCACTACCTGAGATGCTCGCATTCTTCAATGTTACTCCGTTACGTGCTGAAAGCAATAATCCTCCTCCCGAACCTCCACCGCCTCCGGCATCAACAGTATCAACGCCTGAACTACCATTAGCACCATTTGCAGTTACAAGCCCGTTTACGATCGAAAGAGTATCATAAGAAATAATCGTTAACGCTCCGCCGCCGCCTCCGCCTGAACCTGCCGTTGAATCTTTATCGGAAATATGATTTCCTGCTCCGCCTCCCGAACCTCCCTGCATCGGAAGCAGAAATCTTCCACCATTAATTTTTCCACCATTATTTCCAATACCTTTACCAGACTCACCATTTGTTCCGAAAGCTCCTCCTCCTCCTCCGTATGCAACTCCCGGAGCTTCGCCACCCGCGGAGGCTCCGCCGTACCCGCCAAAATCCGAACTATCATTACCCCCGCTAATCCTACCGCTTGAACCATACGGACAGCCTGTTCCTCCTCCGCCTCCTTGATCGCTATTAAACGTTGAACTAGCTCCTCCAAGAACTCCTGTTGATGAGGCGCCGCCGAATCCCACCGAAGAATTTGTTCCGGAGCCGACGTTCATCGTTGAGTATGCGGAGTCACTTCCTCCGCCTGTATAACCAGCTCCACCGGTTCCTGAAAAGCCATGACCGCCGCCGCCGCCGCCCGGTCCGCCGTTTAATGTATCAGCTGATACTGATAGCTCCGCAGATCGCAGATGAATCGGACCGCGGGAAAGAAGTGTGACGGGATGATAATGAGGATTCCCGGACAAAGAAGTACCGTCATCCTCTTTATAAAAATTATAGACTCCGATGCCTGAGCCCAATAATTCAATTTCATCAGCAACAATCGTATTTCCTATACCATTGAAACTGAACAGAGCAAAAGAAGTATCTCCAAGAGTTGCACTGCCTGATATACTTATCTTCGGATGAGGCTGCTGTAAATCGAAAGCAGCTATTGCACTTTGTTTCTTACCTGTCAAAATTTTAAATCGGATAGGTCCGGGAACATTCGAGATTGCCATAACAGGTACTTGAAGAACTCTTCCATTCCAACTGATAACTACCGGACCAAAGATAATACGCAGTGAATCGTTAGGATTGAGCAAAAGAATTTTTGATGAGGGCAGATAGACTCCGTCGGTACCAAATGCTAGGGTATCTTTAGCAGGAGCCAGAACTTCCATTGCAATCGTCATACCCGGTCCGAGGGCATCGGGTTGAACGTGAGCAATACGCTGCTGAGAACAGCATTTTTCGGCAGAAAGAAATACAAAGGAAGTCAGCGCCAAAATTACTGACGGTATAAAAATTTTTTTCTGTAGTTTATTTCTTTGTTTCTGCAGCACGTAGTATAAACTTAAATTAGTACCCGGAAGAATCCCGGTAGCCAAAGGCTAATGTCTGCATCTGCCAAAATATTACTTCGCATGCTCAACGGTGATATTCACTGTACGTGAAAAAAATCTACCTTCGGGAAGCGAATTATCAAATAATTTTTCGCGTGACCCTTTTCCGTCGATAAGTACATTATCAGGCATCACCAATCCTCTGGCTCGCAATGCACGTTCAAGTTCTCTGGTTGCATCAGCTGCGCGGCGATGCGAAAGTTCATCATTATGATTTGCTTCACCAAGTTCATCGGTGTAACCTACAATAGAAAGATTTTGGGGTTTTGCTTTCTTAAAGGATTCTGCAACAAGTCCGAGCGTCCGTTCATTTTTCACTCCGAGTTTTGATTCATCGAAAGCAAAAAGAATAAGACTGAATTTTTCCAAAACCTGCTGTCGGTCACGTTCGATCCGTTTTTGCTCAAGTTTAATTGAGTTTTTCGCCGAGACAATATTACCAAGACTATCAATGACCTCCAAAAAAATATCCAGTGAATCTACTCCGCTTGAAAGTGCTTCTTCGGGAACGCCCCAGGCTTTCGGCTCGCTTCCGTTAAAAGAGACTAGCTCCTTACCTCCGATGGAAATTGTTGCCCGGTAGCTTTTCAATCCGGCTTCAGCGAATACGTGAGGCTGTAATTTTATATTAGGCGGATTGGCAATATGCTCAGGTTTTGTAACGGTTAACGGATCTGTCAATGATTCATCGGTTGAAGTGATCTCGACGCGACGATTCTCTTCCTGCCCTTCGGGAATATTCGATGGACTTGGCTTTTCAGGAAGGAGTCGCGCCTCGATCTTCATGCGTTTAGGATCGATCTGCCAAACCTTTGCCAAATAGTCAAATATTGCTTCAGATCTCTTACGAGCAAGACCAATTTTTTCTTCTTCTGGTCCGGTATTCGATGTACATCCGGTTATCGTAATATGTATCGAAGGTGATCTGCGAAGACGATCACCTAAAATATTCAGTGTTTCATGATATAATTGCAATAGACCTTCTCCATTGCGATCGAGCGATCCTTTGAAGTTTCTCAGTGCATCTGTTGTCGATGAATATCGAACATACCGTGAAGGAATAAGTGCGCTGCTCTCATCAAAGAAAATATAGTTCAGTAACGGATAGGCATAATGCACTTTAACTTCTTCAACTTCCATGCGGACTGTATGATCTTCCTTACCTTCACGATTAACGGCGATCGCTTCAATGGATGCGCTAAGCTCCGGTTTCTTCTCTTCGGGTATCGGTATATAAAAAGGAACTCGCTCCTTGCGATATTCTATGAGCGTATCATGCCGGGCATCGAGATCATAACGGAATGTGATCCCACCGCGAAAACTTGAATGAGTCCAGTAACTTGTTGTCTGCGTTAAGGGCAAAAGATATTCGATATTCGGAGCCGCGGATAATTTTTTCGAAAGAGGGAATTCTGCTGCTAAAGAAAAAGATAATGCTGCAAGGAAATTTTTAGCATTCGGCAATGTGCCGCTTGCTTCAAGTTGCTGCCGGAGGGAATCTCCGTTCGTTGTAATAATCAGATCGCCGGGATGAATGGCATATTCGGTTTTGGTAAATTGCTGACCGAAAAGATAATAGAAAGCAGGTCCTGCTTCAAAAGAGAATGGTTTGAAAAATTGCCAATTGCATAGAAATTTTACTCCGATCGCTTTTGTGGTATTCGTGATTACATGATCGAATTCAACCTGACGCAATACTCCTGAAGAATTTCGCGCCGGACCAAATTCTCCCCATGTATGATCGGCGCGAAAATTTTCGTACGAGAGAACAGGAGATACATAAAATTTCCCCTCTTTATCGCCAAGGGGAATATCAACTCTTCCCAAAAAATTTAATCCATTTCCTCTTCCGGTTGTAAATGTATCACAGGATGTTGCAAGCAGCGAAGGAAGAGCGGCATCAGTGTAATAATTTATTCCATAACTTCCTCCGATACCGATACGGATTGGGCGCATCGTGTGAATAGTTTTCGATTCGATCAGTGTATCTTTATAAACAAGAGAATCTTTCGGAAAAATCAACATAGCCGCATCTGAACTGCGGCTAATAAAAAGAAAGATGAAAATGATGTATGCTCTGTGTCTTGCCAAGCGCTTTCTGCGGAGATAGTTATCTTTTTAGACTATGTGTGATAACAACAATGGCAAGGGCTGTGAAGTTACGAAATGAAAGAGAGAATGGTAGCCTGCGTAACCGATTTTATATTTTACTATACTCGCAGGCTAAAGCCATGCGCCTACCGAGAGAAAACCCAGAGTAAAAAAAATCGTACGCCTTCGTTCTTAATATTTCCCGGCTTGTTGGGCGAGCCGAAAATTATCAGACTTTAGGCGTACAAAAATTGCTGCGATGCTTTTATTTTTTTGGCTTCGAAAGGTCAGGCGGATTCATAGATCCCTGTCCTGTGCCGCTTATCGTACCGCTCGGTTCAGTCTTCACTGAAGTGCCCGGTTGTTTAGAAATATTCTTATGTGCTGTAAATATCTTCTTAGGGGCGCTTTCGTGAGACATGTCTGTGACATTTGATGTCGGAGAAGCGACCTCGGAAGGTGTTGTCTGAATATTTACCGGCTGCGATGAATGCATGACCGGAGATGAAATAACCTGCGGAGCAGGTTTTTCTGCAATAACACTATGCACTGCATATCCGCCAAGAGCAGATGCTGTGATCATCGAAGCAGTAACAAGTGCGTTCAACTTCGAAGCGAACAGAGTTTTCATGAAGGTTGCCTTCGTTGCAGAGACTGCCGTAGCAGCATCGGCTGTTTCCGAAGCAAGAGCAGAAACTCCGACGATGCCAAGCGTTGTCAGAACGGCGCCGCGCATATCACGTGAAGGAGATGTCAGGACTTCATCACGATGGATGACGTTCTTTAAAACAAGCTCTGAGCGAAATGATTTGCGCAAGCCATCGCTCGAAGCAAGCGAGATCAGGAAATTCTGTTCCTGTTCGCCGCTGAGTTCGTTATCAATATATGCGCTGATCTGATCGTGTGGTGTCATAATATTTCTTTCTATAAACTTTTTTTTAGTGGAGCGGACTTTAGTCCGTTCGTCGGGTACTGACGGACTAAGTCCGTCCCACTGAGTACAAATCCTACTTATGCTCTCCGCTTTTTAACTCCAGCCATGCTCCGACTATTACGCGAAGTCTCTCTCTTGCCCGATGCGCTCTGGCACGGACGTTTGCTGCTGTCGTCCCCATGATATCGGCGATCTCATCGTAATTATAACCGACGTATTCGCGCAAGATAAATGACTCGCGCTGATTGAACGGCAATTGCGATAGAGCCTTTTGCAGCAATTCGCGAAGATCGGAGCTTTCGATATCTTTCGTCCGAAGAAAAACTTCCGCATCTTCCGGTATTTCATCGAGCGAGAGATTATTATATCCTCTGTTATCGCGTATCGAATTCAGGCAAAAATTCCGGGCTACGGTAAAAAGCAATCCCGAAAAGCGACGCACCTGAATTCTCTCTCCACGCATCTTATACATCCGTACCCAGATATCCTGAAAAAGATCCTTAGCTTCGGCATCGTTTTTCAGGAGGCGGCAGCAATAAATATACAATGAACGTTCGAACGCATCGTAAAGCGTTCGAAAGGCAGCATCATCGCCTGCTAAAAAATTGTGAAAGAGCTGAGTTTCGCGGTCCTGAGTCAGAGGCTGCATACTTTCGAGGTATTGCATATCCTCTGAGGGAATCGGCATATCCAAGCCTTCATCCGCGCTGCGAACCCCTTCGGCGGGCAATATGTCTTTCAGCTTATTTTTCACCTATCTTTGCTCGCGTAAAGTGTTTCGATACTATAATGACACGAAAAAAACCCGATTTGTGACAAAGGTATAAAATAATACCCCTTTCTTCGGATTCATCCTTTCCCCTAAAGCCCCTGCAACTCCTTTATTTTGATAAGTATAACTGGGTAGTAACCGTGTTGACGTGACAAAGGGCTAAAATGGCGCGGTTTGGGCATTTTTATTCGCATTCGCACGATAGTTCCCCTTTTCGCGCTCCTTCAAATGCTTCCTTTGTTTCCGGTATAAGCCAATACAAGAAGGCAATGGAAACCGCACTATCAATCCAAGAGATTTTGAAAAAGTGGTAAATAACAAATCCGATCAAGACTGCACCCGCCATATAAGCACAGGTCATTGAACATGCGGCATCGGCTTTTAATGCAGGGCTATTGAGGGCAATGGCAATTCTTCTTTTTCTTAATGCAAGAATAGGCATAGATAAAAGAGCAAACGCGCTTACAGTAATTCCTAAAACCGAAAACGAAAATTCATTCTCTTGATGGATCAACCCATAACCGGATTCTAAAATGATATAAAGGCATAAGATAGTGAGTGCGATTGCGGCTACCCATGATGCAATTTTCTCCGCTTTTTCAATATCTTCGTTGGATTGATCTCTATATTGGACGGTGAATCTCCAAAGAAGAAAAGCAGAGGTTATTAATTCGATCAAACTATCCGCACCGAAAGCTATTAGAGAAATACTCTTTGCTGAAATTCCTGCAATGATCGAAATGCTCCCCTCTGTAATAATTATCACGAGAGAAACAATTTCAATGCAAATTGCAGAAGAGATTCTGTTGCGAAGTACGGCGAGGTTATCTCCGTAGTAGAGTTTATTCATAGAACAAAAATACGAACATTATAAATAGACTCTCTTACAAACAGAAATGACGGCAACCCTTTAACCCGTTCAACCTTTATAACTGTGCGCACGCGCAGTTTCCCGCTCCCTTTAAGAACCCTGTCATTTCGAACAGATGGCCCGACCATAGGAGTGGCATCGAGCCCAACGACAGAAATCCATATATAAAAATAACCCCATATCCTCCTATTTTAGCAGCGATTATCTATAAATAACATAAAAATACATAATTTTATTAATGTATTATACGGTTAAAAAGTGTAAATGTTACATAATACCTTAAAAAAATATTTCCTTCATTTATTCTGTAGGAGTTTTTCTGTTAACTAAAGCGTTTAGACTAACGACTATTCCGCAAACTCCCCTACATCCCATTTTTTCGGAGGCAGTTCATCGCGGTAATGCTTGGCATACATCATGTAATTCGGCGCACCTTCATCTACCATTTGTCGCTCGGCATCGCTTAATGGGCGTATCACCTTTGCAGGAATTCCTGCGGCAAGCATTCCGGGAGGAATATGCGTATGCGGAGTAACGACGGCGCCGGCTGCAACTAATGCGCCTTCGCCGATGACCGCTCTATCTAAAACAACGGCATTCATGCCGATCAGTGCTCCATCATGTACGGTGCAGCCATGCAATATCGCTCCATGACCGACAGTAACATTTTCGCCGACTTGTGTCGGATTCTTAAAATGCGTAACATGGATAACGACGTTATCCTGAATATTCGAATTCTTTCCGATACGGATGCGCTCCACATCGCCGCGGATCACGACGTTAAACCAGACACTGACATTTTCCTCGAGCACAACATCACCGATGATTCGTGATCCGGCAGCAAGAAAACAAGACGGATGTATTTTTGGAACAACACCTTGGAAAGAATAAATTTTTCCGGATTCGACTTCAGAAATATTTGTATTCATAATAAGCACATCAAAAATTAATGGTAGCCGCAGGCTTTAGCCTGCGGTAACGCTGATAACAAATACCCGAGAAATAAATTTAGTTCACCCACGCTCATCTTTTGCTTCCCGGCGCATAAGGTCGCGCGTTGCAGTACGGTGATCTTTTCCTTCAAAGAGTATGCGGTAAGTTTCTTCGACGATCGGCATTTCAATGTTATGGCGTTTAGCAAGTTCACGGGCGGATTCTGTTGTCCAGACACCTTCAGCAACCATCTTCATTCCCGAGAGAACCTCAGTAAGTGATTTTCCTTTTCCGATCTCCTCTCCTACTCTTCTATTTCTCGAATGTTTGCTTAAGCACGTAACGACAAGATCACCCAACCCAGCTATACCGGCAAATGTCTGCTCATCGGCTCCGAGGGCGATGCCGAGTCTGCGCATCTCCGCAAGACCGCGCGAAATAAGCGCGGCAACAGTGTTATCGCCGTAGCCCTCGCCTTCGATAATTCCTGCACAAATAGCAATAACATTTTTTAGTGCTCCGCATAGCTCAACTCCGATAACATCGGATGTAGAATAGACTCTGAAATTCGGAAGGAAGAATGCCTCCTGAACGATCTTCACTGCTTTGGGATCACTTCCGGCAGCTGTGACAAGTGTCGGAATTTTGCGCGCAACTTCTTCAGCATGGCTCGGTCCGCTGAATGCAAGTGCTCTGTCGCTTTCGACGCCCAGAACTTCCTGTATTACCTCCGTCATGCGCTTCAATGTATTTCGCTCGATACCTTTTGAGGCGCTTACATAAAGAGCTTTTTTATTTTTTATAAAAGGAGATAATGCAGTCGCAACTTCGCGGAGAGATTGAGAGGGTACGGCAAAGACATACAATTCTTTATCCTGCAGAAGTTCTGCATTATGAGTGATGAGAATTTTCTGAGGAATTTCTATGCCAGGAAGGTAGCTTTCGTTTTCATGTGTTCGTCTGACAGAGCTAACTAATTCTTCGGACCGCGCCCATAAGGTAACATCATGCCCGCCCTCATTTAAAAGAAGTGAGATCGTCGTTCCCCATCCACCTGCACCAATAACTGCTGTTTTCATTTCCGGTTTAAAGCGAAAACCGAAGAGCAAAGCTCTTCGGTACTATTATTACGTATGCAAAACTACAATGGAAATCTTACGCCGTCGCTCTTTTATGGAAGATGCGGAGTTTATCGAAGCGGTTTTCCGTCTTCGAAAGCAAGCGCTGAATGTTTTTGCGGTGGCGGTAAATAAGGAAGAGGGAAATACCTATGGCGCCGACGATAAGCGTATGATAACCGTAAATATCTACTCCTAATATATTCTGACGGACAAACATCGTTGTCGGGAAAACGATCGCTGCACTGATCGAACCAAGCGAAATATAACCCGATGCGAAAACAACGAGCATGAAAATTCCTATTGCCACTGCAGTTTCGATCGGAGCAATTGCAACAAGCATTCCGGCAGCAGTGCTGATTCCCTTGCCGCCCTTAAATCCGGCGAAGATCGTGTAGCAATGACCAATGACTGCGGCAATGCCTGCAATAAATCTGAAAACGGTAATATCCTGGAACGGAGTTACGTTATGAAACGGAAGACCGTTGAAAAGGAACGTAGCAATTAATACTGCTCCAATTCCCTTTGCAAGATCAAGGATCTGAACCATCAAACCAAGTTTCCAGCCTAAGACGCGGAAGGCATTCGTCGAACCCATGTTTCCCGAGCCTTTTGTCCGTAAGTCAAAACCACGGAAGCGTTTGCTGATAATCACACCGAACGGAATAGCTCCTAAGAGGTAGCCCGTTACTAAAACAACAATTATACTGATCATCTATTATTCATTATTAAGCTCTCCTATAACAAAAGGCTAGGTGGTAATGTTCGGCAAATTGGAAGTCGATAGTGGCTCATTTTGAGAATTCAATCTTATTTGTCATCTAATTCCTCCGGACGGCATTTCACTGAATTTGAACCACCACTTGGCTGTCGCACAGATAATCATCCAAATACTACGGCATCTTCAGTTTGAATGATTTATTTGCTGCGCCATAATGATTTCCGGGAGCATTATTATTATGAATGGCGAATGAGAATAAATATTCATTGCCGCTGGAAAATTGGGTGTCGAGATTTGAAGCACCCGTGTAGAGTTTTCGTTGAAATTTTACTACCCATGCACCACTCGAATAATATCCTTTTGCATGGACATCGAAATAATCATTAGTAGGATCCTGGGGTAAAGAAATTGAATATGCGGAAACAATATCATTTGCTGCCCATGCTTTGTTTGTTGCAGGATTAATTGGGACGCCATCAGCAAAAGTCTGTTTGGTTTCTTCAGCAATAAAATACCGCTTATCAAGGTTTCTGTTTGTTCCGCCCGCCACTAAGTATGGTTGAAAACCCGGATTATCGTCTATAACATTGTTATGATAGATCTCTGCGTTGTCGTCGTCTTTTCTAATCTTAAAATCAGGATCTCCCAGAGCAATTTTATCATCAGCATAACCGCTGCCGTTCCCTTTACCTGTATGCCAATACCAAAGGTCATATCTTCCATTAGTTTCGGAAAACATTCCCTTATCCCATTGCGACGTAGTAGTCGTATGGCAAAGCATTGTGCATCCATCGGCAGGAAAAGTTTTTGTGCCGCTTTTACCCTGATTAGCAGGATCTTCAAAGATCAAGCTGACACCATCATCGTATGTTGTATTATCTATTGTCCAGTTAGTTGAAGTTTTTGGATCGCCGCCATTGAAGTGAAGGGGTTGCTGGAAGTTATTTTCTGTTGCATCATTATACTGAACTAAAAAATAAATATTTTGCGATGAGACGATTGATTTGATCGTCACCGGAAAAGAACTTCCGCTGAAATTATCGCCTATCGCAGAAGCAGTAACGGCAAGCGGAGCTGCACTGCTCCATACAGATTCGATCGTTGAACTATTGTAATCGGGCGCAGCGGTTCCATTCGGAAGAGCAAGTGCAGTTAAGATCGTGCTTGTATCCGTCGTCGTCGGTGTAGTGGTCGGATTACTTTTGGTGGAACACGAAATCATCGCAACCGAAGCGATAATTGCAACTGCAAAGAGTGAAAATAATTTGATCATGACAACAAAATATTGATTAGGCGAAAATACAGGCGGCGAACGATACGTTTTGCGATGCTGTTCTTCGCCAGTCTGAAAAGTATTACGTACGAAAATACGACAAATATTACCTTCAGTCACATAAAATCGGGGCGTGGCGCAGCTGGTAGCGCATCTGGTTTGGGACCAGAGGGTCGCCTGTTCGAATCGGGTCGCCCCGACACTTTTTATTGGTAGGGATGAAAGCGGAGGGTCGCCACGGCGACTCGCTGAGGCGAGATGAAGGATGAAATTATTCGCACTCTTCTTCCGCGCAGGAAGTATCCTCTATTTCGGTTTCGATGGTTACATGAGTGATATGTAAATGCTCAAGCTTGTCCCGCAAATCCCTTTTAATTTCAAATTCATCTTGTTTCGATTTATTTGGAGCAAGTACGACGTGTGCCGTCATGGCATTTTCTGTTGTGCTTAACGACCATACATGCACATGATGCATACTGCTGATACTTGGATTTTGCAAGCTTACTCTCTTTACTTCTTCAATATCAATATCCCTTGGCACGCCATCAAGGGATAAGCGAAGGCTGTTTCTTAGCAAGCCCCACGTGCTCCAAAATATAACGAGGACAATAAGCAAACTCAGCAGCGGATCAACCCAATACCAATTAGTATTATAAATGATCACTCCGCCTATTACGATACCGAGTGATACTACGGCATCGGATAGCATGTGTAAATATGCACTTTTAATATTCAGATCACGATTCTGCTCACTAAAGAAAAGCAACGCAGTGGCTCCATTAACAACGATACCTATACCTGCGATTACGGCGATGAATCCGCCTTGCACCGGCTCCGGAGTAAAGATGCGATGGACTGCTTCGTAGGTAATTGCTCCGAGAGATCCTAATAGGACCATTGCATTAAAAAGCGCCACCAGAATAGATGTTTTTCTGTATCCATAGGTATATTGCTCCGTTGCTTTAACTTTTGCCAAACGGAATGCAAGCAGGGAAAGTAAGAGGCTGATAACATCGGCAAAGTTATGTCCGGCATCCGAAAGTAAAGAAAGGGAATTGACAGAGATTCCGGCAATGACTTCGATTATAACGAAGGTAAGATTAAAACCGATACCAACCAGAAATGCACGGTTTACATGGGTCAGCGGATGATTATGTTCATGGCTATGATTATGACCCGGCATGTAATAGTAGATTCAACATCATTTAAAACAAAAAATGCTACACGGATAATTCCTGTAATGAAACCTTTGTTTCTCCTAAAACTATTAAAGCATAGCCATTATATGATATTCGCCAGAGAAATATGTCTCGCATTTTAAAGATCCTTGCTATTGCAGGTGAAGCTTCCGGCGACCGCCTGGCGGCGCGGGCATTGTTCCGTGCGAAGGAAATTGCCACATCTCGTGGTGATACCATTGAGCTATTTGGTATCGGCGGCAGGGAATGCGCAAAATTAGGAATGAACTGTCTTTATACAACCGATGAAATGTCAGTTGTCGGATTTTTAGAAGTTGCGAAACGCTACTTTTTTTTTAATAGAGTTTTCAAGAAGATCGTATCGCTGCTTGATACGAAAGATTCTCGTCCGGACATCCTTTTTCTCATTGACTATCCCGGGTTTAATATTCGTCTTGCAAAAGAAGCGAGAAAACGCGGCATTCGTGTTGTGTTTTACGTTAGCCCTCAGGTATGGGCATGGAAAGCTTCGCGTGTAAAAGATATCGTCGCATCGGTTGATGAGATGCTCGTGATTTTTCCGTTCGAAGTTGATATTTATAAAAAAGCAGGATTACAGAATACTTTTTTTGTCGGACATCCTTTACTTGAGATCATCGAAGATGAACGAGGATCATTCGGTTCGCGCGAACAATTTTCCAAAGAGTTCGGACTTGATTCAAATAGAAAATGGCTTCTTCTATTTCCCGGAAGCAGGAAAGAAGAAGTTATTCAGCATCTTGAAGTAATGGCAAAAGCAGCAGCAGATTTTTCTACGAAGCATAATTGGCAGCCCGTTATAATAGAGGCAGAATCAATACCTGCTACGAACTATGAAAGCATTTCAAGTATGAACATCATACATTTTCGCTCGGCCAAAGATATTCATCAGTTAATGCATCACGGACAGCTGGGAATTCTTAAAAGTGGAACGACTACGCTGGAAGCGGCATTAATGAGATTGCCTGGAGTGATCTGCTACAAGACAAGCAGCGTCACCTATATGATCGCAAAACGAATGATCACGTTGAAGTTCATTGGGTTAGCAAATATTGTAATGGGCAAAAAGATCTATCCTGAACTTATTCAATCGGAGTTTACCTCCGGGCGAATCATAGAAAGTTTGGAATTTGTTAACAAAGAAAAAGATTCTTTCACTGAAAATGTAGGAGAAGTTTGGAATACTCTGCGGGCACCGAATGATTCTCCATCACGCCGTGTAGCAGAGCTATTACTCGGGAATGCTTAGAACCATTTTACCACCAAGTTTAACGACGCTCATTCGTACGCTCCGCTTTAAGTGGGTAGGTGAGCCGCTGCCTGAAAAATGTATTGTAGCGTTTTGGCATTCACGAATGATCGGCGGCTGGTGGATCTCACGGAAGAATGCTGTCGCACTTGTCAGTGAAAGCAAAGATGGTGAATATTTAAATAAAATCCTCACAAACTGGAAATATAAAACCGTTCGCGGTTCGAGCACTCGTTCCGGTAAGCAAGCTTTAAGTGAAGCTGTTGAGATGATTCGCACCGGTGATGCGAAGCGGCTTGTCATAACGCCCGATGGTCCGCAGGGACCGAAAGAAATATTTAAGCGCGGGATTTTCATTGCTGCGCAAGAATTAGAATTGCCACTGTATTTCCTTTCGATCGAATACAAAGGCCGGATCCGTCTGCTTAAAAGCTGGGACAAATTTCAAATACCATTTCCGCTCTCATCTGTAGTAATAAATTCACACCGTCTTGATACAACGACATTTCCTTCCGATCCTGAAGAACAAAAAATATTTTTAGAGCAGGCATCATTTCCTTATAATACATCACATCCATTCCCATCTTCTGCAGATTAACATGTACTTGATCGATCTCCTGAATCCTTTTGCCTATGCAATGAAATTGCGGAGATGGCTTTACCGGAAGGGAAAAATAAAGTCCGTCAAAGTTTCTGTCCCTGTTATTTCTATAGGTAATCTTTCGATGGGTGGAACGGGAAAAACTCCCCTTACTTTGTATGTGGGAAGATATTGTATAGAAACACTTCAAAAAAAAACCGCTATTGTTCTGCGAGGTTATAAAAGAAAAACCTCAGGATATCTTCTTGTTAGTGACGGAAAAAATATTATAGAGAACGTTGATAAAAGCGGCGATGAAGCTCAACTTTATACACGTGAAATACCGGAAGCAATCGTGATATGCGATGAAGATCGTGTACGCGGAGCACAAAATGCAATATTGTTGGGTGCTGAAATTATTATACTCGATGATGGGTACCAGCATTTACGATTGAAGCGTGACCTGAATATTCTGCTCATTAATTCCGAAGAGGGTATTCCAACGGTGCTGCCCTTGGGCAGTGGAAGGGAGTCTTTTTCTGCTGCAGCAGATGCGGATGTGCTCATTCAAACGAATTTCGAAGAACATAAACATACTCCGTTGAAATTCGAAGAGAAGCTTGTTGCGCAGATACAAACAATTCTATCACGTGTAAATCTTTATTCCGGCGATGATGAAGTTGATGCGCTTCCTGAAATACTTAGCGGCGAAAAAGTTTTAGCCTTTAGCGGTATTGCCCACCCGGAACGATTTGAACGTTCTCTTGCAACAGTAGCAGCTTCGGTAATTCCATATCGTTTACGCGATCATGCGGAATATGATATTGAAGTTCTTGAAAAAATCGCTTCAAAAGCAACAGCTGAAAAATGTAATTTCATTGCAACAACGACTAAAGATGCGGTAAAAATGTTAGACTCCTATCGAGCGATGCAGAGAAAAGACCCGTCTCTTCTGCCACTCGCTGTTGTTTATAGTGATTTGCAATTTATTCGTGGCGAAGAAATTCTGCTGCGCCGCATCAAAGATCTTATCAGAACATGAAATTACATATTGGGCTAAGTTATATTCCTCAAGGGAATACAAAATACCAAAAATATTCCGATGCGCTCTGTAAAGCCGGCGAGGTTATAGGTCATGAAGTGATCTCCTCTGATCTTTCAGCGCATCCTGAATTCATCACGGAAATCGATGGTATCCTTTTCACCGGCGGAGCTGATGTTGAACCTGGATTATTTGGAAAACCGGAATTGAGATCAGAGTGCGAAGATTTAGATCCTCGGCGCGATTCAATAGAATTTGAATTTGCAAAAAAAGCTGATGAACTCCAATTGCCTATATTCGGGATATGCCGCGGACTGCAATTACTTAATGTGCATTATGGGGGAACACTGATCACTGATCTCCAAATTTCAGGCAAACCATCACATAAAAAGCTCGATGGAATAGACCGAAGACATGATGTGCATCTCGAACCCGGAAAATTAATAAAAAAAATATCCCGGGTATCAGATGGTAATGTAACAAGCGCACATCATCAGGCAATTGATGAATTAGCTTCGGGAATGACAGTAAGTGCAAAATCATCTGAGGATGGCGTGATCGAAGCGATCGAATGGAATGATCAATCCTCTAAGCCATATTTTCTTGCGGTTCAGTGGCATCCGGAACGAATGGAATTCGATGAGCCGCTTTCCGGAGCGCTGTTCGAAAGTTTTATTTGGGAAGTAGCTGCCCAGAAAATGCTTGGCCAGAGGATGAAAAAATAGGACGTAAATATCTCTTACGTCCTATTTTTTCAATTAAGACACACAATCTCAGAGGAACTCCGAGTAGAAATAGCGTCTTTTTATCCCGGCTCTTTAGCAGCCGTTTTCATTCCCTGAACTTCAAGGCGGATTTCCTGAGCTTTCTTTTTCAACTCATTCATCGCCTTGCGGACTCTGGTACCGGCGGATTTATTGCCTTTAACATAAAACTTATCGAAATCATGTTCGAAGCTTGCAATAAGAGCTGTAAGTTCGTTAAATCTTTCCATATATCTGTCTCCTAAATCTTGTTAAATAGAATTACTGTAAAAAACTAACACTACTTTAAGATACGAAGATACAGCTTTTTTTACCGGAATGCAATATCTTTTCCGTTTTTCTTGATATTTAAGTAACAGCAAGGATTAAAATTATATATTTACGGCTAAAAATATATAATTTTTATATTAATCCGATTTGATAGTAAATGCCCGAATACACTCAAAAACTGCCACTCCGTATGCTACAGCCACATTTAAAGAATGTTTTGCTCCATACATCGGAATAAAAAACGACTCTTCGCATAACGCAAGCGCCTCATCACTGACACCGGTTATTTCATTTCCGATCACTAAAGCCATTGGAATATCATTGGGCTTAAGATAAAAAACAGAACGGCTGTTATCGGTCAATTCAAGCGCTGCGATCTTCATTCCTTTGTCCTTGCATTCAGCTATTGCCTCAGCCATTGTTGTAAAATGTTTGTGCGGGACGGTTTTCGTTGCATCAAGCGCCGTCTTTTCAATTTCTTTGCGCGGCGGATGAGGAGTGTAACCAACAGTATAGATCGCTTCTATTCTCG
>JANYLL010000110.1 GCA_025357895.1 Ignavibacteriota bacterium | reverse complement strand
AGAAGCGACACAGAGCAGACTTAAAGAGATCGACAAAGACCTTGCTGAACTGACCGAGGATCGCATGCGCATTCGCTCGCATTGGGAATTAGAAAAAAATCTCATCAAAGAAATCCGTGCAAAAAAGCAGGAGATCGAACAGGCTCGTCTCGATGCAGAGCGTTTTGAACGTGAGGGAGATTTTGCAAAAGTTGCTGAGATCAGATATGGCAAAATCGCCGATATTGAGAAAAACCTGAAATCCAAACAAGATGAACTCGAAGATGTACAAAAAGATAAGCAACTTTTAAAAGAGGAAGTAGGCGCTGAAGACATTGCCGAAGTTGTTGCCAAGTGGACCGGAATTCCGGTTTCGAAAATGCTTGAGTCGGAGAGATCAAAACTTTTGAAGATGGAAGATAATCTTCATGATCGCGTCATCGGTCAGGATGAAGCTGTCATTGCAGTCTCGAATGCGATTCGTCGTTCACGTGCCGGACTGCAAGATAGAAATCGTCCCATCGGAAGTTTTATTTTTCTGGGAAGTACAGGAGTCGGGAAAACAGAACTTGCCCGAGCGCTTGCCGAATTCCTTTTTGATGACGAACATGCAATGGTGCGCATTGATATGTCGGAGTATATGGAAAAATTTTCCGTCTCTCGGCTTGTCGGCGCACCGCCGGGGTATGTGGGTTACGAAGAAGGAGGACAGCTTACCGAAGCAGTCAGGCGCAGACCATATAGTGTTGTCTTGCTTGATGAGATCGAAAAGGCGCATCCTGATGTATTTAATATTCTCTTACAGGTTTTCGATGATGGAAGATTAACGGATTCGCAGGGACGCACTGTTGATTTCAAGAATACGATCATCATCATGACATCCAATATCGGCTCGCATCTTATTACCGAGCAGATCCAGCGCATGACAGATGAGAACCGCGAGAACATCATGGGCGAACTGAAAACAAAGCTCATCGGTGAACTTCGCAAAACGATGCGACCGGAATTTTTGAATCGCATCGATGAGATCGTGATGTTCCAACCGCTTCTGCAAAGTGATCTACGAAAGATCGTCGATATACAATTGCAGAATCTCATCAAGATGGTGGAAAAAGAAGGGATGGAAATTACTGTTTCCGATGATGCCCGCGATTGGCTTGCTAAAACAGGCTACGATCCTATTTACGGAGCACGACCATTAAAGCGCGTCATTCAAAAACAGATTGTCGATCCCCTTGCTACGAAATTCTTAGGCGGTGAATTTATTTCGGGAGATACGATAAGTGTCGATCATGACGAAAGGGGACAATATACTTTTATAAAAAAATAGAGCGACTCACCATTGGGGCGGACTTTAGTCCGTCCGAAAACCATCTCAGACTTTACGGAATCTATCAAACTTGTCATTTCGAACGGACTCTGACGCGACGAAGGAGCGGCAGAGGTAGAGAGAAATCTATTAATAAGAATAAATCCTTTAAATTCCCGTTTTAAGAAATAAGGATCTATTTTTATTATAGATTTCTCTCTCCGGCTTCGCCTCCGTTCGAAATGACAAAGTAATAGTTTTTTATTGAAAATATGTCACAAATTCGTCATCCAATCATCGGGTCAGTTGAACTTGAAGGAACCGAAGGGCTTCACGAAGTTCACAGTCCGCATTCCGGCACACTTGTCGGTTCTGTTACCTATGCCGGCTTCATTCAGATGACAACAGCAATTGCCGAAGCTGAAGATGCTTTTCAATTATTTCGCAAAGTATCACCTGCAGAAAGATCGCGAATATTGCATGAAACATCCGATCGTATTGCTGCACAAAAAGAAGAGATCGCGCAGCTAATCACTTGCGAAAGTGGGAAACCCATCACCTATTCCCGCATTGAGGTTGATCGCGCAGTCTTTACATTTTCAGCCGCAGCGAAAGCTGCGCTTCGTGTGGATGACGACATAGCTCCGGATCTTCTCGGTGCTCCCAACGCAAAGGGAAGAACTCTCACGTATCGTTATTTTCCGCTTGGCGTCATCGCCGCTATCACGCCATTTAATTTTCCGCTTAATCTTGTAGCACATAAGATCGCTCCGGCAATTGCATCAGGGAATACCGTAATCTTAAAGCCTGCTCCGCAAACTCCGCTGACATCGTTCATGCTGGCTGATATTATGCGTGAAGCGGGTTTGCCGAATGGAGTGCTGAACGTTCTGCCATGTGATAATGATGTTGCCGAAGTTCTGGTAATGCATGAGTCCGTAAAAATGCTTTCTTTCACAGGTAGTGCAGCAGTCGGTTGGAAATTAAAATCTCTTGTCCCAAAAAAGAAAGTTACTTTGGAGCTTGGCGGCAATGGTTCGGCGATCATTGATGAAGTGAAGGATTGGGATTCGCTTATCACTTCGCTCACTCATGCAGCATTTTATTATGCAGGGCAAGTTTGCATTAGTCTGCAGAATCTTTATGTGAAGCGCGAGTTCTATGATGAAATGCTTGATAAGATGGTCCGCGCAGCAAAGGCGATCATCCCCGGCGATCCAATGCAGGACGATACGCTCGTCGGACCGATGATCTCGGAAGCAGCGACGCTGAAAGTAAAGGGATGGATCGATGAAGCAGTGAGCCTTGGCGCAACGATGCATAGCGGAAGTTATCTGCCGCCGAATTATCTTACGCCAACCGTGCTGACGAATGTCCCTGAATCTGCCGCTTTATTCCGGGAAGAAGCATTTGCACCTGTTCTGCTTATTACTCCTTACGACTATATTACCGAGGCGATCACAAAAATAAATACCGGTCACTACGGCTTGCAAGCCGCGCTCTATTCAAGCGATGAAAAGATCATAGATATTGCCTATAATCAACTTGGAGTAGGCGGACTTATCATTAATGATACCAACAACTTCCGAATAGATACAATGCCCTATGGCGGAGTCAAAGATTCCGGCTTCGGCAGAGAGGGAATCGAGTTTGCAATGAGGGAGATGGGGGAAATGAAGGTGATGGTGAGGAGAAACTAAGGCTTAAATTTTCTTAAAATCTTCCAAAGTAATATTCGCTTGCTTAAGAATTTTTCTGAAGGTACCTTCGGGGATATCGCCGCGATGCATTGCAACATACGATTGTCTTCCATCAGGATGACGAAGAACGATATGAGAACCGGATTGACGTTTTATTTCGAATCCAAGTTTTTCTAACTTGGCAAGGACTTCACGCGCTGTGAATGGCATCGGAAATATTGATTTGTCCTGTCAAAACATCCCCTTCTACAGGAACTACCTCACCATTTGCTTTTTTTTCTGCGATCCATAATTCAACAAGATCATGCGCGGCAATTTGTGCGCCGTCAACACCAATTCCATGAGTAGTAAGATCAAGCGTTGGGATATGCGCATAAAACATATTCTCCGGGAATCCCGGTTCATTCACACGCTGATATAAAACAGTATAATTCATAGTATTTAAAACATAAACTGATGATATATGTTCCTCCCTCAAAGATTCCGGCTTCGTCAGGTCACAGCAATCTCAAATCTGCATGTTTTATGCAATAAACTAAGTCAATTCCACATCCCTACGCAACAAAACTGGCATTTTCGGTGTCTTTAAGGAAGATGAAAAAACAGTTTTTTTTGATTTCTTTCTTGATTGTTATTGCAGCTCTATTCTGCGGGAAGAGTTATGCGCAAAGTACATACGATTCCGCTTGTTATTTCCCGCACATGGGCAATCCTAATGAATTGGATACGATTTATGGTGCTTATGCAAATCAGGCATTGGGAGGTAACTTGGCGCACCTGCCTCCCTTAAAAGGAGAAAAATACGATAGGCTCATGATGACAGGGCTCTCTGATAATATTCCTTACCTTACGGCAGTTCAAACAGGACCTACTTTTGATCTCCATCACATGAAGGAATCGAAAAAGTATCCGTACATTTTTACTGACTGGCCATATTTTATTATTGGGCATTTTCGTTCACCAAAATATACCGATATGCTTACCTATAGCGGCGCGGGGGAACATCCGAGGGTTTATTGGGGTGATGAAAAAGGAGAATTTGATTCGAGCCGCTATACTATATTACTCCCTTATCCCCTAGGTATTCGTCACATGCCTTCTCCTTATGTTGCGAAACTCACTTCAGATTCGGTTGATGATATCATCATCAGTATGAATACTAATAATGATATTAAAGACTCATCCTACATTGCACTTTTCAAAGGTGGGAAACATTTGTTTGATCAAGGAAAAATAGCTTTATGGGACGATACGGTTTTTTGGGGACATGCACCCTATGGGAAGAATTTTGACACCCTTGATAGATTCCCATTTCGAGCAGATTGGCGCGGTGTTGGCAGGCAAGATCTTATTGCCATAGATTATTTTGGGAATTATTTTTACTATAAGAATGCCCCCCCCTTCGATTTGCATCGTTTAGTCCAATCGATGAAATATGACACACTTCTTGCTATAAAGGAGTGGTCATTTTATAATGCATTCAGTGGATTGGGAGGAGGTATTTCAATGCAGGCATTT
>JANYLL010000094.1 GCA_025357895.1 Ignavibacteriota bacterium | reverse complement strand
ATCAGTAACTATCAGCATTTTTATACTGCTTTTGGTGACCCTCAAGATTCTCTAAGCGACCGTTTATATGACTCCAAAATTCTCTTTCCTCCCTCACTTAAAAATTCAGTAACCCAATCTCCGCAACCGCTTCCAGATTTGGTCAATATGTTTTCCTATATCAGCTCGGAAGGACATAAAATCATACTTGAAGCCGAGGAGCCCATCGGCGAAATTATTGCCTCACTTTATAGCATTGATGGAAGATTGCTGAAGCAGGAGAAAGTATATATATCATCCCCTGGTATGTATTCATTTGATGCAAGCGTCATTAATGAAGGGTTTGGATTTTTAGTGCTAAAAACATCGAAGGGGATTGTGGCGAAGAAAGTGGTGTTTTAAAGAATATGCGAAATAAGAAATTTGTTTTTTTACTTGCTTTATTTTTCTTTGTTTGCTTCTCAGAATATTCCAATGCTCAAACACCTGAGTATTCAGGTTCACCGGCACGTCTCGATACTGCGTCAAGTTTTATATTTATTGGCGATGTTCAGCTTCGTGCAACGCCGGAAATCCTTCTTGGAAGAGAAAATAATAAGGATGCAGTGCGTGCACTCCTAAAAAAAATTGCTGAGGAAAATCCTTCGTTCGTTCTCGTCTTAGGCGATTTTACATTCTCGGGCAGCTCGGTAAATTCCTGGGAGGATTTCGATGATCTTGCAAAGCCCATTCATAAAAAAAGCATTCCTGTATTTCCCCTGCCCGGAAATCATGAATACTTTGGTAATCCGAGGGAGGGATTTCACCAATATTTTTCTCGTTTCCCTCAAATTCAGCATAAACTTTGGTATGTTAAAAAATGGCAAGATATTGGCATCGTTACGCTTAATGCAAACTTTAATCATTTATCGAAAGATCAATTAACGAAGCAGAATGAGTGGTATCGCTTGGAGATGGATTCGCTTCAAAAGGATTCAAGTATTGCATTTATTATCGTCTGCTGCCACGAGCCTCCTTATACCAATAGCACGATCGTCTCCGATGATAGGGATGTGCAGCAGTATTTTGTACCGCTTTATATGAACACGGCTAAAGCAAAATTATTTTTTTCAGGTCATTGCCATTCCTATGAGCATTTTCGTATCAATGGTAAAGATTTTATTGTCTCAGGCGGAGGCGGTCCAAGGCAGAGGCTTGAAAACCCGTCAAAAGATTCGCTGAAGAAAGATCTTTTTCATGGCGGTGCTGAACGAAAGCATCATTTCTGCAAACTTATTCGCACAAGCAATGGATTGCACGTTCAGATGATGCAAATAGATGAAAATCTGAAGAAGTGGTCGATCGGCGAGGAGATAGTCGTTAAGTCGAAATAAAGGAAGAGCCTCAAAACGGATCCCACCGTGGAAGTTCGAAATGTATCATCAGCGAAAGAAATGATTTTTGCTCGTCATTGATCCTTGTCCAACTGAATTCTGGAATAATCTTATAATCTCCAAAAACTACAATTTCATATCCTGCAGCTATTGAAAATGCCATATCCCAGACGCCGCTTGTGACGGTGCTGCCGAAAACCGTTGCAGTCGAGATCAGCCGGTAAAATCCGAATGAACCATGAAGCTGAATGTTATAATCTTGAATCGTCACTACTCCCATTATTGGAATTGCATTGAGTGATCCGGTAATATTCGTAGAGCCGAATCCCGCAGCTTGTGCATTCTGCTGAGAGACAGAAGAAATGTGCTGCCAACCGCTTTCAAGTCCGATCGTAATGAAATCACTTTTGCTGCCGCGAATTCGAATCATACCTCCAAGTCCGCCATTGGTATAATCAGCACCCGGCGATGCAGTTGGGGGAACCCCCGGAGAAATATTTCGCGCATAGCCGATGCCGCCATCTATCCATAAATAGAAAGGCTTTATAGTTTGCTGTGAATGCACAACCGTTACCACAATGGATAAAATTGCGAATGAAAAAAAAAGATAGATGAAAATATTTTTCAAGTATTAATTTCTGATATAATAATAGTATCCAACCGTTGCAGGATGATCTGTTAGGAGCCCATCCAATCCGCCATGATTTAAAAATGGACTAATGAACTCCGGTTTATCAAGTGTCCAATACACAACTTTTCTTCCCTCGGCTCGAAGCGGCTTCGCTTCTGTTGTAAGATCGCCAAGTGTCCATCTCGGTCCCCATGCGGCACAGTTGGCATTTTCGACATCACTCGGATTGAGTTCACAAAGGCTCGGAGCCTGTGTGTGAAGGGTATCGGCAAGATAGGCTGTGACATGATCACTTGTAGGAAGCCCTGCCCAGACAGCGATATTTTTTTTCGCGACTTTTACTTTATTAAGAAAACTGATTTCAATTGGCAATACATATTGCACAGTTCCGGCATCTTTTATATCAAGCCAGACCACTTGATACCCCGTTTCATTAAAGATCACATCAAGTGCTTCTTGCAGAGTAGGAATTGGTGAACCATCTTTTAATGTGCAGAGGGCGCGAAGTTGAGCAAGGGTATAATTTGTAAGTGGACCGACGGCAAATTCGCCATTAATAATATTTGTTGTCAGATCAGCATCGTGAAAAAGTACCGGGATGTTATCAGCCGTTAATCGGACATCGATCTCTATTCCATTGGCTCCTTCATATTGAGCGTAGCGGATACTATTCAAGCTATTTTCCGAATAGGGAAGCCCCGCTCCGTTATAGCCACCATGATGATCGAAGATTAAAAAATTATTTGTTGTATCTTTCAGTGAACGACTGAAGCGAAGTTGCAGAGGCTGAGTAACATTGTAACGTCCTTTCAATACAAAGTTTGAATCAAGTTTTTGAGAATCGAACCGTGAAGAAATATCGAGTGTCGAATATCCTTGTTGTGTTCCAAGATCAAAACGCCAATATCCTTCAAAGATCGCTAAAGAATCAACAAAGCCTGTCTCGAAAACAAAATAGGTGTCTTTAGTACAGAAAATTGCGATACGATCGCCGATCTGCTTTACAATAACATGATCGCCAAAAGAATTTTTTCCTTGTTCCACATCATATACTCCTTCAAGTTTGCGCAGCGATGTCTGCGGGATGGGAGTCGAATGCAAAAGTCTGCTCTTCTGTGGATCACGTTGAGGAATAGGAAGCGGGTTATCGTTCTCAACGCATGAGGCAAAGCTAAGAGCCAGGACGACGATACAAAATATTTTCATAAGATGATGCCAAGAAATAATTCTGGTGTAAGGATGCGTTGACGGGTGTCGCTGAATGCAAGCCAAAGCTGATAGTCTGGTCGTGTATAATTAAATCGAATGCCCCAATTGATCCTGCTGCCTCCGAAAGCATCTTGTTCAATAGCAAAGGTAAACGCTTCTCCTTCAAATTCGGTAAGGTGTCGTTTTACAACATCAGGTCCGAATTTTGTGTATTGCCAATAATTCGTGATAAACTCAATTCGAACTGAAAGAAGAAACTCATCCGCGCGCAAGCCCAGAATTAACCCAGGGGCATTAGAAAATCCCATACCGAAAGTACTGAAGCCCGAAAAATCTGCAGTACCGAGCCAAAGTGAAAATTTATTTTGAAATGCTATCGAGAAGGGCCCGGAGGAATATGACCATGAAGGATAAACTGATAATTGATTAGCAATATAATTTCCTGCAAGGCTTATACCAACTCCGAAGTTTGCAGGTAATCCTATACGCATAGAAGCTGCAAGCTGGGGAATTTGTCTGATCTCGTCACGCACCACTTGTCGCGGTGCAATGGTGATGTTGAGATTCAATCCGTACGTGATAGTGCCGCTTTCGGGATTTTGAGGATAGAAAATCGATTGGGAAATTTTTGCTGCAATACTATCAATAAGATGATGATGACGAACGTGCTTCTTATGCTGAGCATATGGGCTTTGAGAAAATAGCCCCAAAAAAAGAACTATCGCGAATAACATCACGAAGAATTTGGCAGCAGTTCTTTTTATCATAATACAAAAATAAGGAGAACTGCAGCAGAGAATTAGGAAAGTGAGAATAATATTGTACAAATAAAAAAAGGACGGATTCACATTGAATCCGTCCTTTGAAAAAAAGTCTATTTTCTATTTTAGTGCTGAGCTAAGAAAGCTTTTGCAATTTGATCATCAAGCGTGCTTGCATTTGTTGGATCAGTAGGATCAAGCGCTTTTCCGCTTGTTATTGCAAATGCAATTTTTCCATCGAATCTCAAATTTACAGCATAATTTTGTTCGGCAACAGTTATTAACGATGATGGAAGGAATACCGGTTTCAGGTTTCTTACCATTGCCGTCTTATAAGAGAATGCAGAACGGGTTCCATTTTTCACCATGAACCCATCGATAATGACGGTCCAATTTCCGCCAATGATAAAATCCGGATTGGCAGTAATAGCACCCGCATCGCTAACTGCATTAGGTGTATGAAGATCAAATATCATCTGTGTATACACTCCGACTGGAATGGTAGTTGATCCGAGCGAATTCACTGCTCCCGGAGTAAAAGTAATAACCGTAGGCTGGCTCTGGAATGTACCTACTCCAGCGGCAGTCTCATCACTGACATGCAAATGCAAGCCGCTCATAAATACGCGAACTTTGGTGATCGCTAAAGAATCAACAGTAGGTCCGTCAGAAGGCGAAGGTGATTTCTGATATGTGCCGGAAATTACCGTATTCTGCATATCGTTTGTAGCAGATACGGTTGAAGTGGTGCCGGGACTGGTGGTCGAACTTGAGCATCCTCCGATTAAAAGTGAAGTAGCTGCAAAGAAAACAAGACCGAAAAATGTACTTGTAATGTTTCCTGTAATTGTGAATCTATTTTTCATGGTTATCGATATTTTATTATGAATTGCGGGGAGCAGTTATGTAAAAACTTTGAGGATGTGATTGGGAGTACTAAAATCCTATGAATATTAGTATAGCCCATTGTCTACTGCTTTACGTAAAATATAAGTATTTGGATTGCTTTATTTGCTCAAAAATCCTGTTTTTCAAAGATATTTGAATACTTACCTCAAAAAAAATGTTAGAATTCCCATGAAAAAAAAACATATCTTTGCGCTAGGTATTGCGCTCATTTTTATCGGAATGGCTGGTTTTGCACTTATTGATAACAAAATCGACTATTCCGATTTTTCATCAGCTCAGGGAACAGGTAAACGCGTTCAGGTCTCCGGAGAATGGGAAAAAGATCTGCCAACCAATTACGATGAAAATGCCAGACTTTTTACCTTTAGTATGAAAGATCATAAGGGAGTGGTAATGCCCGTTCGGTACGTTGGCATCAAACCTAATAATTTCGAGATCGCCCCGCAAGTTGTTTGCGTCGGCAAAGTAGAAGGCGGAGTTTTCCAGGTAACAGATATTCAGACAAAATGTCCGTCACGCTACGAAGGTGCAGCTCCGAAGAGCTAAAAATTTGTGTCATTCTGAACGAAGTTTTTTATTGTTTTGCAAAAAAAAAAGTAGTGAAAAATCTCGTGAAGAATGGCAGAAACTTACACTCTAAAATTTACGGGATTCTTCACTCCGACATTTATAGCTTCGCAATAAATGTCTCCGTTCAGAATGACACTAAAGACCGAATAAGAAAAAATAGATGATAGGTCAAATTACAATGGCAGTGGTTCTTGCAGCAACAGTATGCGGAGTGATCCTCTATACTCTCGTTGCGCGCGGCAAAACGGAATTTCTGACTGCGGCGCGAATCTCGACACATATTGCGATCTGGGCAATGTTCATCGCAGCCGGAACGCTGCTCTATCTGATTTTCAATTACCAGTTCGATATAAATTATGTCTATGAGCATGTCTCCCGCTCACTTTCGAAGCCTCTTCTTTTTGCTACGTTCTATGCTTCGCAAGAGGGAAGCTTTATGCTTTGGGGATTGCTAACTGCAATCGTTGCGATCTTTTTAATTCCGTATGCCCAGCGTCAGCGTTATGAAGCGCCTGTCATGGCTGTGTATCTTGCTGTCTTCGCATTTCTTGCCGTGATGCTTGTTGCAAAGAGTCCTTTTGAATCAATTTATTCTGCTCATCCCGGCGAGGCGCCGCTTGGATTTATTCCGCAAGACGGAAAAGGACTTAATCCTTCCCTTGAAAACCTTTGGATCGTCATTCATCCACCTATGCTCTTTCTGGGCTTTACGCTTCTTGCTGTGCCCTTCGCATTTGCTATTGCCGGACTATTCAAACGAGATTATCAGGGATGGGTAATGACATCGCTTCCATGGACGCTCGGCGCTGCAATGGTACTTGGCTTTGCGATCATGCTCGGTGGGTTTTGGGCATATGAGACGCTTGGATGGGGAGGCTATTGGGCATGGGATCCGGTCGAAAATGCAAGCCTGCTTCCGTGGCTTATTACTCTTGCCGGAGTTCATACGATGCTGACGCAAAAAAAGACGGGCGGCTTGATTAAAACAAATATCGGCATGACGCTGCTTGCCTATTCGCTCGTACTTTATGCTTCATTCTTAACAAGAAGCGGTGTGCTCGGTGAGGCCTCTGTGCATTCTTTTGCCGATCCGGGAAATCTTGCTTTTACTCTACTTGTCATAGGCTTAGTGATTTTTATTGGCTCATCGCTGGTTATTTTTATCATGCGCTGGAAAAATATGAATGCCAGTTCACATGATTATAAAATTCTTTCCCGTGAGACCGGACTTTCCATTGGCTCAGCGATTTTAGGAGCAAGCGCACTCGTCGTATTTATCGGAACAAGCGCCCCGCTTGTTTCAAAAAAAGTTGATGTCAGTTTTTATGGGAATCTCCATGTGCCGATCGCAATTGCGTTGATGCTTGTCAATGGTTTGACAATGCTTTTAAAATGGAAACAATCGGGAATCAGCGAAACATTAAAAAAAGGAGCAATGGCAATAGGATTTGCATTGGTCGCAGGAATTGCACTCTATATTTCCGGCTTACACGATCTTGATTATCTTGCCATTGCAAGCGCAGCGTGTTTTGGGCTTTTTGTGAATATCGAAATTGCTGCAAAGCTTTTGAAAACCCGTATGCATTTGAATTATCAAAGCGGCACAGGTAGTGTAAAACCAAGAATCATAAGCGCTTTGAAATGGAGTTTAACCATTGGATTTATATCAATGCTAATCGCTTCGCATGGTGATTATTATTTGTTCGGAGATATTATTGTTGGTTATGGTCTTTATTGGTTAGGATTTTTTGCTATTGTCGCATTCACTTTTACTGTTATCGGTTATCCGTATTTCAAACTTGATAAACGATTTATCGGTGCGTATCTTGCTCATGCAGGTCTTGCAATATTTATCCTGGGAGTTATTGCATCGGCACGATATGAGAAAAAGCAGTATGGAACTCTCATCCATGGTCAGCCCATGAAGGCATTCGGTGGGCAATATACAGTCTCTTTTGATTCAACCGAATTTTCTGTACCTGAGAACTATCACTTTGTTCTAAATATCACGGATAAGAACGGCAATGTAGCGCAAGCCCGCCCACTATGGTTTTGGACAGCATTCAATAATCACACTTCCCCTATTGCAAATCCGGGTATCTTAAAATACGCATCAAAAGATCTTTATTTTACCGTTGTTGGTACGAATGAAATTGGCGGAATGCCAAGAGATTCGATGGAAAAAGGGCAGAGCATTACTGCTCTTGGAGGCGCAGTGAAGATCAAGTTCAATGAATTTGATTTCCCACCTGAAGAACGTGCCAAGATGATGTCGCAGCAACCATTCAGAGTGAAGGCAAATGTTGAAGTAACAGATTTGAAAAATTCAAATGCCAAGCCAATTCCTCTTGAACTATCGGTAACGCGTAATCTGAAAACGGGTGAGGCAAAGCAAGAAGATGTGCTGGTGCCCGGCACGAAGTATCACATTCAACTTGCTGAGTTGCGTCCGAATTTAGAAGATCGGTCAAAATCAAAGATCATTGTTACGACACTTGATGAGGATAATCCGCCTCCACCTTTGAAAGAGGTACTGACGGTAGAAGCATTCATCAAGCCTTACATCAATGCAGTATGGGCAGGAATACTGATCGTCGTCGTGGGTTTTGCATTCACAGTCGTCCGTCGCCGTCGTGAAGCACTTACAGCCATTGAGAAAGCAGAAAAAGCCTACGAGAAAATACTTGCACTTCATGCTGCAAGTGATGAATTAAAAGAACCTATAGCGTCTGAAATGCGCGTCGATAAGAAAAATCTGGTCTTGAAGAAAAGGAAAGATAAATCTCCGTAGAATGTCATCCGGTTTGTGCTATTTCTTTTTTAATAATTTTTTTTTTATTTACTTTGTAACCTTGGTATCAATTTATGTGTCTTTAAATATAGCACTGTCTCGAAATTAATAATTTGATCATTTTTTACTAAATAAAACCGTACTACACTATGAAGAGATTCCTACACTTAAGTATGCTTCTTGCTGCCGTTGTAATGGTAAGCTGCAAATCATCCACTGTTGTTGCCCCAACATCAACCGAATCCAGCCACGGAATTGACGTATCCGGTAATGTTTGGATGGCAGCGCCTCCGACGGGTGAGGGTGTTCAGCTTGAAGCAATGCCCTTTGATGTTCCGAATAATACTGAAGTTCAAGGAAATTTTTACCTGCGTTTTCCTTCGGATATTGACATTGATATAAGCAGGATAGAAATAGCGATGAATGCCGGTACTCATCATATGAATATGTATAGATCACATCTTTTTGCTCCTCCTGATTCACTTCCAAGTATTATTAGGAATGTCCATTATACGGATATTCACGGTAAATCCGATACTGTCAGCATTCCGTATCAAGCTCAATTCAGGGCAAATCTCATCTGGAATGAATCGGATATGTTAGTAGAATCACAGAAACCTTATCTAAATTGGAGCTTGCCCGAACTTCCGGATGGTAACCAGTCCGTAGTTCATTTTCTTGCAAATGATACGTTAATTATTGAAAACCATTTTGTTAACATTGATTCGGCGGGTCAAACTACTCCTAACGGAAAAGGGAAATTCATTGTAAATTTATGGAAAGCCCCTGCCGGCAAAATACCGGAACGGGCATCCATGTTATTTTCTATTAAGCCTAACTTTCAGATTCTTCCTCATGCAACTACTACACTTACTAAGGATTGCAGGTTCGGAACTGACGATATTCCCTGGCCAATTTATATTTTAGGTATGACAGGTCATTTCCATAGCCGAGGACAACAGTTCATTGTAGATAAAATGCAAGGTTTTTATGATGTAGATGGCAAACCTACTCATGATTCTGTTATTGCAAATATTTATAAAAGTATCGCATGGGACGAACCCGCATTTAAATTATATGACGTTCCTGTTAAACTTGAGAAAGGTCAGTTTTTGCGTTTGACAGGGATATATGTAAATACCACTGATAAAATCTTTTCCTTTGGTCCGCATGTTGCGACCGAAGAACATTTCAATCTGTTTGCATGGTTTGCACCATCTTGGCGTAACGGACAGACATACTATGATAGATTAAACTAATGCGTCATTTATAACATTATATACTGCCATTGCCAATCATTTGACGGGCAATGGCAGTTCTTGTTTTGAACTTTTTTACAAAAAAGGCGTACTATGAAATATTCGAAATACTTCTTGGTTATGTTTCTTATGATGCCTCCTATGGCTGAAGCTCAATTTCTTTTTCAGGATGCAACAGTTCCTGCCAAGATCGATATGCATACTTCCGGAGTTCTCGATGCCGGTCCCGGTGTCGTAGTTTTTGATCTCGATGGCGATGGCTGGGATGATCTCTACATTCC
>JANYLL010000089.1 GCA_025357895.1 Ignavibacteriota bacterium | reverse complement strand
ACAAAAAATTAACTGTCTATAAAATCGGGGGAAGTCCAGACTTTCATGTCAAAAGTCGTTTGTCTCCTATGTGAGTTATATCTATCCTCTTTTACAGAGTATAGAAAATGAACTGTCGTTCCATCAAAGCCAATAGGTCCGCCAAAATCAGATGACTCAAAGAAAAGAGTCGAGTCATCGCCATCCAGAAAATACTGTGATGTAATTTTAATGTGATCAATTAGGTATTGCGCAATAGCATTGTGCGTCACGAAAGTGATGACAAAAAGGAAGGCTATAATTTTTATACACATTTTTATTTTACAAATATACAACACTCCCCTCCAAAAAACAAGTGCAATAATTTATGACCTATTCCCCTTACTTCGGACATCGGACGTCGGACACCTGACTTTCTCCGTAAATTTGCACTTTAATACTCATTTCTGAATGTCGAACGCTAAAAGAACGCTTGTAACTGCTGCTTTGCCGTATGCCAATGGACCCATTCATATCGGGCATCTTGCCGGTGTGTATGTGCCGGCAGATATGTATGTGCGCTATAAGCGGCTGCGCGGCGAATCGGTGCTCTTTATCTGCGGCTCCGATGAGCATGGCGTTCCGATCACGATCAGCGCCGATAAGGAAAAAGTTACTCCGAAGGATATTGTTGACCGCTATCACGAACTCAATAAAAAAACGTTCGATGCGCTTGGCATCACCTTCGATCATTACGGCAGAACGTCAAGCGATGAGCATCGCAAAATGGCGCAGGATTTTTTCCTTCGGCTTTTGGAGAATGGTTTTATCGAGACCAAAGAAGAGCCGCAGCTATATGACGAAGAGGCGAAAATGTTTTTGCCCGATCGATACGTCGAAGGCACCTGCCCCGTCTGCGGCAACGTTGAAGCGCGCGGAGATCAATGCGATAATTGCGGCACCTATCTCAATCAAACCGAACTCATTAATCCGCGCTCGAAGATAACCGGCAATAAACCCGTTGTGCGTCCGACAAAGCATTGGTATTTTAAGCTCTCAGCATTTCAAGGTGATCTGGAAAAATATATTGAATCACATGCGGGGAAATGGCGCGATACAGTCGTCCAGCAAGCGCGAAGCTGGCTGAAAGCCGGATTGCATGACCGACCGATCACGCGCGATCTCGAATGGGGCGTACCCGTCCCCATCGAAGGCTCCGAAGGCAAAGTGCTCTACGTCTGGTTCGATGCGCCGATCGGATATGTAACAGCAACGAAAGAACTGCTCCCAAACGATTGGAAAAAATGGTGGGAAGAAGATGAGAACCTTGAATGGGTGACATTCCTCGGAAAAGATAATATCGTCTTTCATACGATCATGTTTCCGGCGATGGAGATGGGATATAACAATAATGTCATTGCGAGCGAAGCGAAGCAATCTCCTCAAGGTATCGGTGAATCTCAGGGGATTGCTTCGGTCGCCTACGGCGACTCTCGCAATGACACTATGGATAATTTTAAATTCAATCTTCCGACACAAGTGCCGGCGAATGAGTTTATGAATTTAGAAGGGCGCAAGCTTTCGAAATCGCGCGGCTGGACTATCGAGCCGCATGAAATCTTGCAGCGATATGATGCCGATCTTATCCGCTATACTATTGCCTGCAATCTTCCTGAAACGAAAGATTCGGATTTTTCGTGGAAGGATTTTCAGGCGCATACGAATGGAGAGTTAGCGGATATACTTGGAAATTACGCAAACCGCGTACTTACATTTGCTCATAGATATTTTGAAGGAAAAGTGCCTGAAGTAAGCGGAGGATTCCAAAATGTTTTAAGTTCAGAAACAACATCGCGTTTAGTTAGTGAAGCTTACGAATCATTCAAACTTCGCGAAGCAGTAAAGCTCACGATGGATTTTGCTCGTGAGTGCAATAAATTTATCAACGACGAAGAGCCATGGAAAACGGCGAAAAAAAATCCTGAAAAAACTGCATTTACGATTTATCATTCGTTAGAAGCTCTTCGTGCATTGGCATATTATTTAAGTCCGATCATTCCTGATACGAGCAAGAAGATC
Source organism: Ignavibacteriota bacterium (assembly GCA_025357895.1). Lineage (GTDB taxonomy): Bacteria > Bacteroidota > Ignavibacteria > Palsa-1295 > Palsa-1295 > PALSA-1296. The sequence goes on along the minus strand of JANYLL010000089.1, from coordinate 6,041 downwards.
GAAGAAATGCTTAACTATTCATCGGCGAATGATAAATGGGATAATGCATTCGAGCCAAAGTTAAAAGCCGGTCATCCACTCGGTGAAATTAAAATATTATTTCCGAAGCTCGAAGATTTTCAGATCGAAGCAGAAATTCAATCATTACAAAAAATGTCAGAGCAACTAGAAAAAGCTGCGGCACTAGATGCACAGGCTCGCAGTGCCGAACGGTTGGCAGAAGTCAAACCTCAAGCCGCCGATGGGCAGATCACCATTGATGATTTCAAAAAGATAAAACTTAAAACTGCAAAAGTGATCGAAGCAGAGCGTGTGCCAAAATCAAAAAAACTTTTGAAACTGCAAATTGAGATCGGTGATGAGAGGCGGCAGATCGTTGCAGGCATTGCAGAAAAATATGCGCCGGAAGATCTCATCGGCAAGACGATCGTCGTCGTTGCAAATCTCGCTCCGGCAAAGCTGATGGGTATTGAATCCCAGGGTATGCTGCTTGCAGTTAATGATGCGAATGGACCAGTTGCGCTTGTGATGCCGATTTCGGAGACGGAGAGCGGGTTGGAGGTGCGGTAATGAACCTGTTTATCCTTTGATAGCGTTATAAAAATATGCTTGAAAAACATTCATCTGCCCTCGTAACTATAGACCCGGAAATTCTGGGCGGAACGCCTGTGTTCAAAGGTACACGTGTACCCGTGAAAACATTATTTGAGTATCTGCAAAAAAATTATTCTCTTGAAGAATTCTTGGATTCATTTCCATCTGTTACCGAAGAGGCAGCAATTGCAGTACTTGAAGAAGCAGAAGCGATAACTTTTGAGCATGCAGCATAATGAGAATTCTCGTAGATGAATGTGTGCCGCGTCAAATTGTTCAATTTTTCCAAAACGATGAGATTCACACTGTTCCCGAATTGGGATGGTCCGGAATTAAAAACGGTGAATTAATCAAACTTGCTGAAGCAAAATTCGATATTTTTATTACTTCCGACAGAAATCTCCGCTATCAACAAAATCTTACCGATCGCAAAATTTCTATTGTTGAACTTTCGACTAATGATGGAGATATGATTCTTTCTTCGCGCGAAAAGATCATTCATTCTGTTTCAACTCTCAGCGATAAGAGTTATTTAGAGGTAACATTGCCGTAAGAATTTATGAATGAAAATATCCCCATACACTCCGAGCGCGCAATAAAACTTGTTATCGTCGTGGCTGCGCTTGGGTATTTCGTTGATATTTACGATCTTCTTCTTTTCAGTATCATTCGCAAACCGAGTTTGCTTAGTATCGGTGTCCCGGAATTGCAGCTCCTTCCTGTCGGTGCAACGCTTATTCAATTGCAGATGGCAGGAATGCTTATCGGTGGAATTCTCTGGGGAATTTTAGGCGATAAAAAAGGACGGCTCTCCGTACTTTTCGGTTCGATCATTATTTATTCGATCGCAAATATCTTGAACGGATTTGTGAGTACGGTCGAAATGTACGGAGTGATGAGATTTATTGCAGGTATTGGTCTTGCGGGAGAACTTGGCGCGGGAATCACCATCGTCAGTGAGATGATGCCGAAGAATAAACGAGGATATGGTACAATGATCGTTGCATCGGTCGGAATTCTTGGTGCTGTCTTTGCTGCACTACTGAGTGAAGTTGTTCCGAACTGGCGGACTCTTTATTTTATTGGCGGAGCAATGGGAATCCTCCTTTTGCTTTTACGCATCGGAGTATATGAATCCGGAATGTATGAAAGCATTCGTAAGAAAGAAATTCGTCGCGGAAATTTCCTGAGTCTATTTTCTCATAAAAAACAATTCTTAAAATACCTCAGTGTCATCATGATCGGCTTGCCAACATGGTTCGTCGTCGGAATTCTGATCACTTTCGCTGATGAATTCGGAAAAGCAATGGGGATGATAAATATTCCCGTGCCCGGAAAAGCAGTGATGTTTTGTTATATCGGAATATCACTGGGTGATATCGGCTGCGGAGGAATTAGTCAGCTACTCAAGAGCAGAAAGAAAGCGATGTTTATTTTTCTGCTGATCACTTCATTTGCAATGGCTTTATATTTTACCGTTGCCTCAGGGTCTATTGAAACATTTTATTTTATTTGCGCATTGCTCGGATTCGGCGCCGGTTTCTGGGCGATCTTTGTAACGATTGCAAGTGAGCAATTCGGTACGAACATCCGTGCAACGGTGACGACGACCGTTCCGAATTTTGTACGCGGTGCGCTCGTGCCGATCACTGCGCTCTTCCGCTTACTTCAAGCCTCGATGAGCACCGAATCAAGCGCAATAATTGTCGGTGTGATAACGCTTGCTATCGCATTCTTTTCTGTCAGCCGGCTTGAAGAGACCTTTCATAAAGATCTGGATTATGTTGAGCCGTAGCCCTAAATATTATTTTTGTGCCTGAGGAAATTTCGGGATTTCAACTTTTTCTAATCTCGTAGTCTCATAACCTCGTCGTTTACCGACGATGCGACAATCAAATTCTGCATTCGATGTGCCTCCATCAGCTTCTATTACTTCAAAACTTGTTATACCTTTTTTGACGAAGACAGGTTTGTATTCGCCATTCATTTGAATAAAAACTTTCATCGGATTATTCGCATCGATCGTCACTGTATTCAGAAATACATCATCGAGTAGTATCGTGGCTTTTCCGTTCACTAAATGTGAGGAGCCATAATCATTGAACCAGATCTCGGTTGCTTCTTCGCAATATAGTTTTCGAAATTCCGTGCTATTTTTAATTGCAACCGTCGCTGATTTTGTACCAGTTGCAGTATAGTCCCCACTGATGTAAACCCCCTTACCGCCGCTGAAATATCCTGCATATCCAATTGCTGATGCTAATCCAATACCGGTCACTCCGTAATAGCCATAGCCCGTGACACCTGCTCCGCCCGTGATCGAAGAATTAAATCCATAGACGCCTGCGGAATTTGCAAACGTTGAGTTTATCTTGCCGACCACTCCATATACGCTCGTAGTAGTCGAAGCATTCGTATTCGACCCAAAAATTGCTGCGCCTGCCGGATTATTTTGTGATGTTGTCGTTGAGATATTACCTGAAATTGCAGTTGCATTTTACGCATTTGTTGTATTCGAAACAGAAAACGTGGATGTTGCACTGACACCGCTTCCCGTATATGGTAAAGCTAATCCGGAAGATCCATTCGATGCAGAAGTGATCCTGCCTTTGGCATCAATAGTAATCGAAGAGTTCGTATAACTTCCTGCTATGACACCTGAATTATTTAGTGTTGGATTTGGATATGTACCGTTTAGATCCCCTCCGGCATTTCCTGATATCGGAAAACTTGTCGGCGCTCCGGTAATTTTTGACCAACTAACGGAAGTAATTTTTCCATTAGTGACGGCAAGATCTGCGATCTTCAAAGTCGTGATTGCAAGATCAGTGATCTTCGATGTCGTAATTCCATTATCTGCGACTTTTATCTGCACTGCAGGACCCGAGGCACCGGTTATTCCAATTCATGCATCGGAATTTTGCACTGATGTGATTCCGCTTGATGAACTTGCGACATTCAGCGCATACGGAGCAGAAGCAAGTGGTGTACGAGGATTTAATTCAGTGCCTCCGTCAATGGTGATACCAAGAAAATATTCTTTGTCAAAAGTAACAGTTGCCGGAATTGAATCGAGCAATGTAGTAAAAATACCGTTTGCCGTTGTTACAATTGCTGTCTTCGAATATACAAATATAGCACCTGTTCTTGAATTATACAGCGTGAGAACGAGAGTATGATTGCCATCGGAAACCGGAACTCCCTTTTTATCGGCAAGGCTGCCCTGATAAGAAATTGCGCGCGGGATCTGAGCTACTGCAGATGAAGATATTATTAAAAACGATACGAAGATGAATAATATTTTGATCATAAATAAAAGGGTTAGAAAATGCGAATATACGAAAAAATGGGTAATTGGCCACTAAATCGGAATGTAACAATATTGTAATTCCGGATATTTTCCCCTAATTTCGTTGTTACCATGCCCTATGGAAAGAAAAATCAGAGTACTTATTGCTAAAGCAGGCTTAGACGGACATGATCGTGGTGCGAAGGTCATCGCTGCTGCGCTTCGTGATGCGGGAATGGAAGTGATCTATACGGGGCTTCGTCAGACGCCTGATATGATCGTCGAAGCGGCATTGCAGGAAGATGTCGATGTTATCGGCATTTCAATGCTCTCCGGCGCTCACATGACACTCTTCCCAAAGATCAGAAAGATGATGGATGAAAGAGGTCTCACCGATGTCCTTCTCACAGGCGGAGGAATAATGTCCAGTGATGATGTGGAAGCCCTTAAAAAAGTCGGAGTCGGACAGCTTTTTACTCCCGGCGCTCCAATGTCTGCAATTGCAGAGTATATTAAGAAATGGGTTGTTGAGAATAGGCATGTCGCAGTTGCATAGCTTTATCCTATTGACATTTGGAATGGAAATAGAATGTAAAAGCGTGGATTCGGGTAAAAGCGATATGCCGGAGCAGGAAAGTGCCAATAATTAAATGTTCTTCGCAAGAAATTCAGAACCGGAATATCAGATTCGGGAAAAATTTTCTCGATATCATAGTCTAATGAAATGTACCATGCTTTTTTTCTTAGAATAAACGGATTACCTGTTTTAATATACGTATCGATGTCATAGCCTCCGACTCCGAGTGCGAGGTTAAGCCATGATGGCCAATATGATTTCAAATTTATCGGAAGCATTCCATGAATATCTGCTGTAAGATAATATGATTGCCCGCCATAATCTTCAATAAAATTCAGCGTCTGTCCTGGGATATCAGGTCTGTTCTGTAAATATTTCTCTGATGGTACGTATGACCACTTATAATTCAAATTACGAAGGAATGGGATTCTGTTTCGTAAAAGGTAGAATGTTGCCCCGACAAGATCGGCTTTTGCGTCACCACGTGAAAAACCCCAATCGCGAGCAAATCCATCTTCAATCTCTACATAATATTCCCAAATAGCTCCGGATAAAGCACCGAAAAGTGTTGATTGTGCCGAATCCATACCTGTCCATCGGAAGGCCTCGTCGAAAAAATGCGAGCTGTAATATGCTCCAAAGATATGCCCAGCCTTATCAAAATCCGCCTGATATGAAGGATCTTCAATGACATGAAACGTCGTTCTCTGGTTTGCCCACCATGCATGATATTGATAAATATGCAGCGCTGTTATCGCTCCGGCAATTCCGGCTACCGAAGCGGCAACGCGCGATCCGCTGATAGCGGTGTCATGCGAGGCAATTATCGGAGGCGGCAATGCATTTGATGAATCCTGTTTGAGCAATTCCTGAGAAAACGAATCTGTTGAGTACAAAAAAATAATACTAACGCAAAAACACCTCACTAAATATTTTATTGCGGTCTGTTTCATAGGAGTGAATATTAAAAGTTAAGGAATCGTAATCCGATCGTTGCAGATACAAACCAGCCGAGCCTTTGCCCTAAATAATCAAGAGGAGTGAAGTTCAGTAGGCCTTCGAATTCTGTTGTTTTTGAAAGTGTCCAAAGATAACCTGTGGAAATCGGGATTTCAATTGAAACTGTATTCGGATGAACGGTCATCCCCAAACCTACCGATGAAAAGAATTTATCGGAAGAGATTCTGTCATAATACCATCTGCATTTCCCTGCCCAACCATAAGCATCAAGATGGAGATTATCAGTTTGAAAAATATTTAACGTACTGAAGTTAATAAAGGAGAGTTGAAGTTCGGCAGAAAAAAAGACAGATCCGATCGGTACTTCAAAATATGGATTAAAAACAGGAAGCACAGTAGCCGAACCATCGTGAAATCCAGTGCCGATTCTGATACCGAATGCATCATGGATTCCGACTTTTTGCTCGGGAGGACTTAGTATCCGCCCTGCCGGGGAAGTTTGGGCAAGCAAACAATGGCTACATAATAAAAAAGCAGGAGCAACGACAGCAGACAAAAGACTTTTAAATGCTCCAGACCTTTGTTTAATGCAAGAATATCTTTTTTTCATTAGCATTTAAT
>JANYLL010000081.1 GCA_025357895.1 Ignavibacteriota bacterium | reverse complement strand
AAGATGATTACAATTACGAATCCGAATAGCGTTCCGGCGCGCGTGAAAGCATTAACAGTCGATGAATCGGTTCCGAATTCATTTGTAGTGAATGTTTCGCTTCCACTTGTCATTGATCCCGGTGCATCGGTTCAGATTCCTATTCATTTTACCCCACAGGATACCGGACTTGTGACGGGAACGGTAACAATAGAATTCCAATCGCCTCGTCATCAGACAATTACTTTAACGGTTAATGCGTATGCAAGAAAACTGCCTTTGGAGTATTCCATGCCTGCCGCTACGCATCTCTTAGGCGGCGAGCAGGCTATCGTGCCGATCTATGCGGTAACCGATCTTGCCTCTGCTCAGGCATCAGGCTATGAGATCGATCTTACCTATGATCCAACACTGATCCAGGATATTGATTACTCTCAAACCGGCACACTTTCGATGAATGGATATATTAATGTCAATGGCAATCCGGGGAGCAGACAATTCATCTATACTGGCGCTTCACCTCTTATCGGAGGCGGAATCGGAAGTATGCCGCTATTGAATATTATTTTCAAATCTCAGGTTTCATCGGCAGCACAGAATCCAATTGAAGAACAGATACCGCTAAGTTATAATGTAATTTTACAAAATGCGTTATTAGACGATGCTTGCTTTATTAAACGAATCGACAGCGGAATAATCTTCATAGATTCGTCGTGTACTAATCCTCATCTCATTCAGGATACTACTGCGCCTACCGGAAGTTATATCGGTATTGCACGTCCGAATCCATTTTCAAATACGACAACGCTGGAATATGGAATCGGTATTCTCGATGCTCATCATACAAGTCAAAAAGTACGGATCACTCTTTATAATGACCTTGGGAATGTGGTACGAATTCTTGCGGATGAATCTAAACCGGCCGGTTATTATACACTTCAAATAAATAGTGGAGACTTACCAAATGGCGTCTATCATATAGCCCTGGAAACAAATGGAGGCAGGCAGTTTGCAAAATTATTGTTGAATAGATAAGTCTATCTTTGGATCATTCTAACTACTTCACCCACTAATTTTTTTATTCCTTCAAATACTACGTTGATCGGGGCGTCGTCATACATATATGCAGGAGTAGTGACGAGCTTATTTGTTTTATCGATATGAATTTCGTTAGGCTTAGTTTCGAAATGTGTATGTCCTAATTTTCTCATCTCTTCAGCTTCATTACCATCGGCGCCGAGTGTGAGTTCGAGTTTTTTTCCTTTTAGTGCAAGCCCTATTAGTGCCGGAGCGATACAGATCGCGCCGATCGGTCTGCCATCAGAATGCATTGCAGTAATATCATACAGTAATTCTTTATAGAGGATGGTGCCGCTTGCTCCATCGGCGGCAAATGTACACAGATTTTTTGCAACTCCAAAGCCGCCGGGCATAATGAGTGCATCGTAATCATGATCGGATAGCATTGATAACGGCTCGATCTTGCCGCGGGCAATACGTGCAGCTTCGGCAAGCATATTGCGCGTATCGCCTGTTGCTTTACCTGAGTAATGATTCATTACAATAGTTTGTGGTTCATCGGGTGCAAAGATCTTTACTTTGACATCATGCTGTGAAAGCGCCCAAAGTGCTGCAACGGATTCGCGTATCTCAGATCCATCAAGATATCCGCAGCCGGATAAAATTACTGCAATAGATTTCATCTGATTTTTTCTTCATTGTATTATATACAAAAATACTACTATAGAAAGAACAGGTTGGGATTTTATAGAGAATTAATAGAATCCCAATGACTGTTCATAAATCTAATTACAAGAATATATTACCGAAGGGATTACAATGAACCGCAGAAAATTCTTCAAATTATCTCTCCAGGCAAGCTTAGTAGCCGCTGCTTCGCAGAACGTATCCCGGCTTTTTGCGAAATCTTCAGGGAAAGATTTTCCGCTTGCAGGGAATGCACTTCGAATTCCTCCGGTGATCGCCGGCGGCGATATGGTTATTGCTCAAACGACATCTCAGATATTTTCCGGAATAAATACCAATGTATTTTCGATCAATAATACATTTCCTGCGCCGACGATCAGATTAAAAAAAGGAGACACATTTTCTGCGCAGATAAAAAATAATTTAACGGAGCCGACAGTAATTCATTGGCATGGGATTCACGCGCCCAGTGCGATGGACGGACATCCGAAAAATGCAATTGCTCCCGGCGGCACATTTAAT
>JANYLL010000427.1 GCA_025357895.1 Ignavibacteriota bacterium | reverse complement strand
CTGCGACACGATCTCCTGCACAAACTCGTCATCCTGGGGGGCGGACAAGCCATCTGCGGCTCATGTCGCATCCCTCAAATACAATGAAAAAGCCGATGATGGATATAATATGTGCCCTTTGCATGCATGGTATGAAATTCTACATTCCGTCAATAAGTTTTTTTACAGAGACAACCTTAATCTTAAAGTCAGAATCATCTTGTTTCCAAAATAAAATGTGCCTCCCGCTGGAGCTGATGATTGGCTGAAAATCTTGATAGCCGATTTTCTTTATTTTTTTTGTCTTGCTATCCCCAATTATCCAATAACCTCTTTGAGGAGCAAAATCAATGTGAGTATTTGGCGGGACCTGTTTTTTTGATCGCTGAATGTTTTCATCATGATACTCAGGCACTGTTTTACCTTGGAGGAGATAATAACGCGAATCATTCATTCCAATAATTGTACTGAAATACATCCCACTAAAGAGAGTATCCTTGAAATGAGATTTGATATTGTATCTGACAACATAAGTGTTTGGTGATTCACCCTCTGATCTTGCAAAAACAAGAGCATTATTTTTAGCCATTGAGTAAAGGTTTTGGCTAACTCCATAATTGATATGCTCGGAAAAGCTATCTGCTACAGTTAAGTCAGGGTTTATTATATACGTAATATCATTGTGTTCGTCAATATAATATGCCAAGAATTGTTCATCCCCATACATATAAAAAATTCTATAGGGTGAGGTTTCGCCCATTAACTTAAGGCTATCGCTCTCTAACCTGTAGATTCGATAATTATCCTCAGAATAATCAGGAGTTGTGAGAGCAGTATATTTTTTATTATTGGATAGTGCTGGATGACCGTAACCGCTCAGTAGTTTTTTTTGCGAATGATCTTTAATATTGTAATAACTCAACTCGGACTGATCCGTAGATTCGATAAGTAATGTGCTGTCATTTATATCAAAATAGTAAGAATTCTTAGGGATTGAATCAATGTTTTGAATTCGTTGAAGGGTTCCATTACTATCAATCCGAACTATTACTTCTTTTGTGGTAAGATAAAACGGATCTAGTGTATCGATATATAGAGTCGCCTTAAAGGATTCTGAACCGGGCACAGTCTCAAATCTTTCAAGATGACCCTTTATAGGATCGTTATGAAATTTGCCAAGGAATAAAATAGCAACGATAAGGTGTATTAAATATTTCATTCACCATGCAGATCTTCCCCAGTTCCCCTATTAACTATCTCCCCCACCTGTCTGAAAGATTCTCCGATCTCATAAAGAAATTCAGGTGCAAAATCGGCTTCATTTTTCCAGCTGATGGTATTGAATTTTACATGAAAATCCTGAAAAAAATCTTTCTTTCTGAGTGGTTCGAAGATGGCTCTGCGGTCGTTAAAAATTGTGTCCTTGAGATCAACAATCTTTTTCTCCCCATTGTCAAATTGCAGGATTACTCTATAGTCTCCTGCATATTCAACTTTCGTTACATTTAGTATCATGGTTTGTTTTCAACAACTTCCCTATTCACTATCTCTTCCACCTGCCTGAAAGAATCTTCCGAACCAAGTATCGGGAATTCAGCTTCGAAGTTCTTTCTCTTCGATTCATCGAGGCGGAATGCGATCAGGAGTTCTACGGCAGATTCAAGATGAGCGCCTAAAAGATATAGTGCTTTTGCTCTGCCATAATGTGCATCGCACCATTCGGGTTCGAGCAAGGTTGCCTGCTCGTAAGCGCGGGATGCTTCGGTTAATCGCTCTTCATCGAGAAGCGTTTCGGCATAATCATACCATGCTTCGAAATCTTTCGGTGAAAGCTCTAAGACCATCTTGTATGCGAGCAATGCTTCGCTGAGTCTGCCAAGATTATAAAGCGCATCGGCTTTGGCGTACCAGAGTTCGGAATTTTTATTATTGATCGCAAGCGCAGCATCGTAATCCTCCAGTGCTTTGCGCGGATGATCGAGGGCATCGTAACATGAGCCTCTGCCGAAATATGATTCGGCATGCTTCGGATCATATTTGATCGCCTGTGAAAAACAACGGACGGCATCGCGGAATCTTTGAAGCTCTTCATACGCATTCGCGAGATTATGCCAGGCGCTGACATCCTCGGCTTCATACTTCAAACATTCTTTATACGATTCAATCGCCTCGTTCAACTTGCCAAGATTTGCATACGCATTGCCGCGATTATACCATGCAGCAGGAAATTTTTCTTTGATCGCAAGCGCCATCTCATAACTTGAGATCGCCTTGTTGAACATGCCCATCCGGTTATAAACGATTCCGTGATTATACCAGCCGTTATGATTGTACGGTTCTAAATCCAGATGCTGTTCGTAGGCTTCGAGCGCTTTATTAAAATCTTCTATCGAATCGTAGCAGAAGCCAAGTTCATACAGAGCATCCTTGGCAAACTCTTCCTTGCCTGCAAGGTAGCGGAAGATGGAAATTGCATCATGAAAGCGTTCGGCTTTTTCGAAGCAAATTCCTTTGGAAAAAAGGGCATCGTCATTGGCAGGATCGGTCGTCAGTGCACGGTCGAAAATTTGTAATGCTTCTTCGGTTCTGCCCAAAGATTCGAGGACGATTCCGTAATTAACAAGAAGCTCGGCATCAGTAGGATCAAGCGACATCGCGCGCTCATAAGAAATGAGTGCATCGTCATATTCAGCGTGATGGGCTTCAATCATTCCGCGGCGATGCCATGCTTCTGCGGAAAACGGAGCATGTTCGGTCAGAAGTTTTGAAAAATGCAATGCCTCTTCGAACTTATCGTTTTCAATACAATAATCAACGAGGGCTTCTAAAATTTCAGGGTTAAGGAATGCGCGCTGCTTAGGTTCTTTGGGAGTATAATCGCGATTCGATGAGCGCTTTTCTTCGCTATAGCGGATGAGTTCTTCTTCAAAATATTTACGGCGCGTTTCGGATTCTTCCTTATCGGGTTTCCCGGGAAGATCGTCGTCTCCGTAAGCAAATGGATCGTAATCGTCGTATAGGTTCATGTTATGGCTTTCTGTATATATTAAACATTGAGCTTTCCCACACCGTTTCACAAATTATTAACAAGTTCTCTTCTGCAAAGATACGAAGGTTTCGGACAAAGTGTGTGGGGAAAAATGGAGAATTTATCCTCATTTTTAGCTTATTTAAGGCTTTTTCATTTTGTGGAAGACTTTTAGTAAGACCTATAAGTCGTATAACTTAAAGGCTCATATATAGGAGGCGTTGATAACTTATTAAGACTTTGTCGGCGTGACCGGATTTGAACCGACGACCCCTACTACCCCAAAGTAGTGCGCTACCAGGCTGCGCTACACGCCGAAATTGTGTGCGGGGAAAACAGGACTGGGGAGTTTACAGTTCAGTTTGCCAGTAGATTATACAATCGTGGAAAGCTTGAAGGGAGCGCTGCTGATTTCGGCCCCGCAATAAAGATTATTTGTAGAGAATTATACGAACATAAGATTCGGAGTATAAAGAATTCCATGTAGGACCACTAAATTTAAATGGCGGTGGCATGCTGTAACTATTTTCACCACCATAATAAACATTTTTAAGTGTTATAAGACTATCTGATTTTTGCTCCTGGAATATCAGAGAGTCTGAATCTTTTCCCAAAAAAGGTATTGAAACAATATTCGCCTGTTTTGATAAGCTCATTGCCATTGGTGCATGGTTACCCCAACGAATCTTGTTTTGGAATTCATGGTCCAAGACAAAAGAATCAATTGTCAATTTTTTTTCATTCACAACCCCAATGACATTCCAAAGTATTCCTCCGCCTAAGCCATTCGATACTCCCTTACTTTTGTTCATATTGAATTGATCCCCAATCCAATTTATTACCCCATCTGTCACCCCAAGGCTATCAACAGCATAGGGCGATATGGCGCCATCTTGTAATACTATTGGATCAATCTCGAAAAAATCAATTTCATCCTTAGTAACCGTTCGATAAGTTGTATAATCATAAAAAGTATGGTGTACGGGACAATAAATCTGAACTTTAAAATATTTCATTTGCTGAAGTTCGGCCAAAGTCAGTAGTGGCTCCGGAATATGAATCATGCCGGAAACAGAATCGAGAATGTCTGTTGAAAGCGATCCTATCAATTTGACAGAAAAAGAATAATCACCAGGGGAAGAGAAATTATGATAATAGGAGTTTATAGAAACATTAGTCACATCGGAAAACCCGTCGCTGAAATTCCAATACAACTTATTTCGCGATTGATTGATAGTGTCAACTGATAGGTGAAACGTAACTCTTAACGAATCGATAAGCAAGGTATCTTTTGGGCTAAAGAAACGAATTCTCGATGAAGTATAACTTATGTGAACCGAACCTAAAAGAGTATCGAACACCATTTTCGAGTTCGTATCGACAAGAAAAACCCTGAATGTATAATTTCCTAAACCTGGGAAAAGGTGACCGTGAATTCCAATCGATGCATTCGTTGTTTCGTTTTTGCCATCACTGAAATTCCACTGTAATCCGAGATTTGGATGCCCATTATTTTCTACAGTAAAATGGAATGTTATGTGAAGAAAATCGGTAAGGGATGTATCCTTCGGGCTAAAAAAAGTAATCTTTGGTGTTCCCTGCGGAGACACGGGGCTTTTGCAATTGGCAAGAAAAGAAACTGCAAAAACAAGTAGGAGATATTTTGTCTGTTTCATTCTGTAGAAAAACCGAAATAATGAACAATAGATTCATTGGTAAAGGGCAAATATCAATACCCTAACAACAGTGAGTTGTTTTTCCATTGTTTAGCTGATTCCTCACATTCTTTTTTCTTCGCTTCGCGAAAAAAATCTCTGCTTGACAACATAATTAATCTGAATGATTATTTCAGAACGCCACAGAAAACGTTTTTCCTCTGGTTTGCATTGTATTACAGTGCTTATCGAATTAACTCCATCGGGTTTATATTGTTCTGCGGGCGATTTTTATATCGATCCGCAGCTTCCTGTTCGCCGCGCAATAATTACTCATGCTCATACCGATCATGCTAAGCATGGCTCGGAAGCATATCTTACTTCCCGAACAGGCAAACCTCTTGTGCAGCAGCGCATAGGTCTTCGCGCAAAGGTAGAATCAATTGAATTCGGCGAAGAGATAGATATGAAAGGGGTGAAGGTCAGCCTTCATCCTGCCGGACATATTCTCGGATCGGCGCAAGTGCGTGTTGAATATAAAGGCGAAGTATGGGTTGTCAGCGGCGATTATAAATTAGAGCCTGATGCAACATGTGAAACTTTCGAACCGATCAAATGCCATACCTTTATCACCGAATCAACATTTGCCAAGCCGCATTATAAATGGAAATCACAGCAATCAATATTCAATGAGATCAATGATTGGTGGCAGATGAATGCGCTTTGGGGCACAACAAGCATCATCGCTGCATATTCTCTCGGCAAAGCACAGCGCATACTTGCAGGTCTTGATCCGAGCATCGGACCTATCATGGTATATCCGACCGTTGAAAAATTCTTACCTGCTTATAGAGCCGCAGGCATTGTTTTTCCCGAGCATGTTCTTTTCAGTGATGAAAGCATTGCCGAATTAAAAGATAAGAAGCCAATCGTTATCGCACCTCCGCAATTCACACGAGCCGATGCAGAAAAAAGATTCGGCGCAGTTGCAACTGCGTTTGCTTCAGGCTGGATGTCCAAAGGCG
>JANYLL010000414.1 GCA_025357895.1 Ignavibacteriota bacterium | reverse complement strand
AGATCAATTGGAAAACCAAAAGTATCATATAATTTAAAAGCATCCTCCCCACTTATAAAAGGGGATTCTGATTCTTCCTCTATATTTGCAATATCTTCAAAAAGTTCTAACCCACGATCAAGTGTAGCATTAAAACTTTCTTCTTCGCCCTTGATTACCTTAAAAATATGTTCCCGTCTTTCTTTGAGTTCTAAGAAAACATTGCCCATTGTTTGGACAACAACTTTGCTAAGTTCACAGAGGAATGGATCTTGAAAACCAATTTTTCTTCCATACATTGCAGCGCGTCTAAGAATTCTACGAAGGACGTATCCTCTTCCTTCATTCCCGGGAATTGCTCCATCAGCTATTGCACATGAAAGGGCTCTTACGTGATCTGCAATAACTCTCATTGCAATTTGTTGTTCTTCAGTCGGTGCTTGAAGTTCAACCTTTTTTGTTGACTTATTTACTTTTCCTTTTTCTGACTTTTCCCACCAGTTTCCATTCATGGATTTCCACGGCGCTTGCTCAATCAGCCATTTGATGTACGGCATAAAAACATCCGTATCATAATTCGAAGCTTTGCCTTGCAGCACGGCACAAGCTCTTTCGAAACCCATTCCGGTATCCACATGCTTTTGCGGAAGATCGGATAGAGAGCCATCAGCATTTCGATTATGCTGAATAAAAACAAGATTCCAGATTTCTATGACTTCCGGTGAACTTGCATTGACAAGTGCCGCGCCGGATTTATCTGGCGTTTTATCAAAATGAATTTCAGAACATGGACCGCAGGGACCAGTCTCGCCCATTTCCCAAAAATTATCTTTCGCACCGTGACGCTGAATATGCGTCGGGTCAATATCAGTTTCCGATTCCCAAAATTTTGCAGCTTCGTCATCTGATTCGAAGACCGTGGCATAGAGGCGAGCTTTATCAAGCTTCCAGACTTTAGTCAGTAATTCCCATGCCCAACCGATAGCTTCTTTTTTGTAATAGTCGCCGAAACTCCAATTGCCGAGCATCTCGAAAAGCGTATGGTGATAGGTATCACGTCCGACTTCTTCAAGATCGTTATGTTTGCCGGAAACCCTGATACATTTCTGCGTATCGGCAGCGCGGCTATAAGGGCGAGTCCCTTCGCCAAGGAAAACATCCTTGAATTGATTCATTCCTGCATTGGTGAAGAGCAGCGTCTTATCACCATGCGGAATAACCGGAGCGCCGGGCACAATAGTATGCCCGCGGTCGCGGAAAAAATCCAGGAAGCTTTGTCGTATTTCGTTTGATGTCATAGCCCTATAAAACAAAAAAGCGCCGAAATGTTTACTTCGGCGCACAAAAATTATTTTAGTAGTTTATTTCATGTTATAACCTGCGTATGCAATCCGATCTCTTCTAAAACCGAACTGACTCTGAGGCATTCTGAAATATCGCCGTCATACACTAATGATTTGCCGCGAGTATGTACTTCCCATGCGACTTTTTCGGCTTGATCTTCGGAACAGGCAATTGCTTTGCAGACTTGTCCAATGACTTCATCGAAGGTATGAAAATTGTCATTGAAAAGATATACCTTGATCGGTATTGCAACGATGGTATCGGTTTCATCATTGAGCAATTCCAAAATATCCGTTGAACTACGGATTCTGCCGGGTTGCCATAACTCTTCTGCGAGATCAAATATCATGTATGCTAATTGAACTAAGCTTATTAATACGATATAACACTAACAACAGGGAAAGGTAGCGAAGTTTCTGAAAATCGTGGACTCACCCCAGGAAATTGCGCAAAGGCTTTATCTTCTGAGCATGACGCAGGCGTCGGATTGCTTTTTCCTTGATCTGTCTGACCCTTTCGCGGGTTAATTTGAATTTATCGCCGATCTCCTCAAGTGCCATAGGCGGTTGGTCATCCAAGCCATAGAAGAGTTCGAGAACTTCTCTTTCGCGTGAGGAAAGCGTCATCAGCGCGCGTTTGACTTCAAGACGAAGCGAATCGTTCATCAGGATCATATCCGGAGGAAGCTGCTGAGGATCCTGAAGTACATCAAGAAGTCTGTTATCCTCGCCCTGTGCGAAAGGCGCATCGACCGATAGATGGCGTCCGGAAATTTTCAGCGTCTCCGATACCTCGGCCGAACTCATATCCAATTTATCGGCAAGTTCTGAGGCAGTCGGCTCTCTTTCGAATTCCTGCTCAAGCTGCGAGAATTTTTTACCTATCTTATTTAATGCTCCAACCCTGTTCAGCGGAAGGCGAACGATCCTCGATTGCTCGGCAAGAGCTTGGAGGATAGATTGGCGAATCCACCACACGGCATAAGAAATAAACTTGAAGCCGCGAGTTTCATCAAAGCGCTTGGCAGCTTTGATCAAGCCAAGATTGCCCTCATTAATTAAATCGCCTAAAGAAAGGCCTTGGTTTTGATATTGCTTTGCGACGGAGACGACAAAGCGAAGATTCGCTTTTACTAAAATTTCCAATGCTCGCTGAGCATCGGGTCCTGCTCCGCGGATTCGCCGGGCAAGATCTATCTCCATTG
>JANYLL010000404.1 GCA_025357895.1 Ignavibacteriota bacterium | reverse complement strand
CTTGTCTTCGGTGCCTATGATCCTAAAGCCGGAGCTTGTGGCACGCTTTATACCCTGACTGAGGATGACAGGCTTAATCACCGGATGCATACAATCGGTGGAATCCTCGATATTGAATGCGGCGGAATATTGAAAGAGTATTTTAAGAAGAAAAGGAAATAAGCTTTCAGAATTCCTACTTAAAACGGTCGTTGGAATCTAAAGAAAAATCTCCCGGTCTCCTTGATATCGGTTCTCCACGAAACGCCAAAGTTGATACCTGATGGATGGCCGAGTCCTAAGCCGATATTATATGCGATCGTATTGAAAGTCATATTGCCAAAACCCTGCAATAAATTATTATCATTCTGCACTCTTGTGCAATATCCGAAGTCATTTAGGATAAGGAGCTCCGTATTACTACTCTCAAAAAAAGAACTTAGTGCAGAAAGACTAAACCGGATCTCCGTATTCAAAAGGACAAGTCTATTTCCCGCAATAACTTTATTTTTTAGAGCAGGAAGCGATGAGGGGCCTCCAAGATATTGCATTTTCTGAATCGGTATATCTCCTGTTCCGCTTTCCATACGGAAGCGAGTATCTACTGAAATTCCCGGAATAACCGGATTAAAATTACGCGCATCGAGAATATAACGCTGAAAGTTGCTGCCGGCTTCCGTATTTTTTCCAAATTCTGCTTGAAGAAGATATACTCTCCCTCTAATTCTTGAATAATTTACGCTATCTCCGAATAAATTTTTGGCTTCGGTAGTTTCCGAATGTACATCCTCTCTTGCGGCAGTGATAACCCACGAGTTCAACTTTCCGGTTGTGATCGGAGGATTGTGAGGAAGCGATTTGCTCGTACCCCACGTACCGTGGATAATCCGCCTGGGTTGATCGTAATAATTATCGCTTCGATACTCGAGGCGAAGTTCACTCTTGCGATCAGGCCGAAAAGCAGCATAAGCATTCCATCCCTCGATCTTATAATAATCTCTGAAATCTTCACGTGCAAAGAACGCATAGACAGCATTCTCTGCTCTTTCAGTTCGCCAGGCATCGTCGGTGGTAGTTACATCATGATACTCAGCTCCGAGAGCAAGTGTAGGCACAGGTTTCCACCTTTCGGCAGGAATAGATGTATCGTTCGAGGTTAGCGGAATTCGGTATTCTCCTGCAAGTTGCGATTGACCTTTCTTCTCCGTGAATCCATATCCAATACCGCCTTTAACACCTATCTCACTATGACGACCCAGATCAACCATAGTAGGAGTTGCAATCCCCAAATAGAACCCGTTTACACGATTATAATCTAAAAAGGGCATGGATTCCAAGTGCGGGATTTCCCTATCATAAGGAGGGTTTGTTATGAGATAAGAATGATAACGATTTTTCTTATGATGGCTAAAATCCCCCATCTTCAGATCAAGTAAGAGTGAATCGTCTGTTGAATCCTGTAATGTCCAATGATCAGTATCTGTGCTATCGCGGTGCGCAAAAAAAGATTGCAGCGGTGATCGAAGGAGATCGCCATGAATAAGCCGCGATAGAAAATTCGTATCACCAACTGAGAACTCGATATGCACACCCGGTTTTGGGAGTGTAGTTTCGCTTCGCAATGAATTCGATGACTGCGCAAAAAGCAGGAATGGAGCAGAAATCAAAAACAAGCAAATAAAAATAGTAGTCGTTCTATGCATAGAAGAAATTAGGATGATAAAGTGATGACAAAACTACGACAATACAACAAAGAAGTTACAAAGTCAAACTAAATGCAATAACTGACTTAAGAGACAATATTTATGTTATGAATAAGTGGATACGATTTGCGATAAATAATTTCCTTCCTACGCCAGGTTTGCCAGATATTGACATCTCTGTAACTGATCATATCACTTTCATGAATCATTTGAAGCTGGATCATCACCAGAATAAAACTCGTCATGATTCCCATAGCATCAGCATACATCAGTCCAAAAAAAGAAGCTGTATTATAAACGATAATGGAATGGATCAGTAGTTGATTCATCAGAAAATCTTCTTCGGTTTTTTGTAGTGCAATATTAACAATTAACGACTTCCAAATCCTCAAAAGAATCCACAAAAAACCTATCGTTCCGATGATACCCGTTCGGAGCGGCCAGTACAAATAGGTATTATGACAACCCAGAGTTGTGTAATTAGCAAATATCGGCATTTTGTAATATTGAAACCACTGCGTTCCGATCGGCACACCAAAAATTGGATTGTGATAGATGTTTTGGAGGATATTAGGATATTCCATCAACCGGATATAAGACGAGCCCTCTTCCTGAGGTTGGAATATACCTCCGACAGTTCGTGCAATAATACCTACGGGATCTGTTGCAAAAACAAAGATCACCGTACCTATAAGCAATGCTACAAAAATCCAGGCATGCTTTTTTCGTCGCCCTTTCCCGATAGTAATAAACATTGTCACCGCCGATACGAAGAGTGCAATAAAAAAAGTACGTCGGTAACTAACAATTAGCCCGTACATGATAAATGGGGAGAACCAAAGCATTGTTGTTCTCAGCCACTTGAGTTGCTTTCCGCGATATTGAGTAATGATCAAAGCAATCACAATTCCCATACACAGTAAAAAACCATCCCTCCAGAAAAGTACCGTTCCCCAACCTTTTTCTTCGCTGGTAGAAAAAAACTTTATCCATGTTGAGTCTGCGGCTTTCATTATAGTCGCAAAGAAAAAAAGAATGAGGAGTACTTTACGCTCTTCCTTACTTCTGAATATATTCAAAATGATATAAAACGAAATAACGATCAATATGGACTCATGCGCTTCATAGACATAAGTAAATTCCTGACGAATGATCATTCCGCGAATCCATGAAAAAACAAGGGCGAAACCCATAAGGAGAATAGGACCGGAGAAATAGGAACGTGAGAAGGTCAGATCACCATTTATGACCCTTTCAACTAAAAGCAATGCCAGTGTTATCGCAAGAAATAGTTCATGAAGATACAAGGGAGATGGCAATAGTGTCGCAACAAAGTTTAGTTGAAAAATGGAGCCGCTAACATGCCAACCCTGCCACATACAGAGCCAGGAAAAGAAATAAAGTGTATAACGCATGGAAAAGAATGCCCGACGCTTGGCAGGCTCCATCATTTCCGGTGCTTCTATGATAGGATAATCATTCATTCACTATTCCCGTTTGTTTGCGTTGAAATAATCCTTGAAGCCGGTGCCATACTTTCTTTGCTTCCGGTATTTTTAACAAAATATAGAAACAGGAAGTTATTGCTCCCATTGAAATTAAACTAATTACAGAATTTATCAAATAACTACTTTCGTTTCCCGTCAACTGAATCAGGTAATATACCAGAGCTACAGAAACAGCAGATATTACAATTATACGGAATGTCCCGAAAAAATCAAATGAAGTATCGATAATTTTTCCGGCAAAATAAGATTCGCTTCCACACGCAAAAGCATTGGCAAACTGCGTACCGATGATTGCCCCTAAACCGCCATAGGATCTGATAAGAAAAAAATTTGCTGCAACATTAGTTATTCCCCAAAATAATCGGTTACGGAACACTAAACGTTCTTTACCGATAGCAACCAAGGAAGTGACCTGCATTCCTCCGCCAAAGAACCCTACTGCCAGAGCAAGTGCAGCAAGCCCGATGCGGATCATGGGTGTTGCCGCACTATATTTATCGCCATAGACTGCTTGCATAACTGTCGGAGCAAAGACGAGCATATAAGCACATAGTGGAAGTATTACAACATTTTGAAATCCGGCTATCTCTTTACGAGCCCTGCTCAAACTCGGATAACTTTTCTTCTCATGTATTTTCTCATCGTCATGAGCAAGTTTTGAAAAGATCGAAACAAGTGTTCCCCCTAGACCGAATAGAAAAACATATTCGGTTACTAACAGCAATATCGATGCAGAAAGATAATATCCTATCTCCGGCGAATACTCTCCAAGTATTGCGCGCATCATTAAAATATCAGGCTGCCTGCCAAGCACAGTGCTCAGAAGATCAGAACCCCATGTGGTGATACCATAGAGCATTAACGGAGTTGCAAGAAAAAGTCTGACGTGACGCATCTGGTTAACCATCTGCCAAACTTCTTTTATTACTGAAGACACCTGATAACTGCGCTTGTTAATGCTGCTGCCTGCATGCTTTTTACTTTCGCCACTAAATGCGAAGAGAAGAAACAGTGCATTTATAACCGCACTGATAATGAAAAGACCGATCGCATATTGAAGTGAAAGTGAACCCTTAATTATAAGGAACAATCCCGCTGCAAGCAAAAACCCTCTGGAAACAAGACTGGCAAAAAAAACTCTCTTGGTTTCCAGTAAACCTATTAAAGAAAATGTGCAAAAAGCTGTAACTGCCTGTGCGTAGAGAAACACGATCATGAAGGGACTAAATTTCCTGACCGAGCCAAGAGTTTCAGCGTATGATGGCACAAGAAGCGGCAGAAAATATAGAGTAATGACAATAAGGACTGATACGACTGTGACGACAAGAATGCGAAATGCAAAAAGGGTTTTTAAAAAACGAGGTAAAGCAAAATTTTCAATATTGCTGATATCAGTATCTCCGGAATTCTCATTCGCTGATATTCTTTGAATATAGCGCAGCAGCACTCCATCAACAGCGAAGGCACAAATGATCGAAAGTGTTGAACAAAGAGCAGTAAATACTGCATACGGCGCTGAGATATCCGGACCAAAATGCCGCACCACTAAAATGGTATAGCAATTCATTAATCCGAACTCAGTAAGCTTGTACAGATAATTCCAGGCGAACCCTCTTGATGCACGCTCGCGAAATGTCCGTTGCTTTGTCATATTTCTAACTGTTCTCTATAGCTGGAGAGCCGCTATGTGCGAACTGTTATTGCGGTACGGTTTTTTCTCCTGAGCATTGCGACAAAATTCAAATATCGTGCATGTTCTTCAGGATTAGATGCAACGTGAACATAGTAATTACGGATCGCTATATAGATGACGGAAAGTACAAACCCGGAAAAGAGACCGATCAGAAGCATATTAAATCTGCTCGGGGAACTTCGCTTCTCAGGTGCAATGGCTGCATCAAGAACTTGCAGTGTTGGAAGGTCGCGCTGTTCGTTAATTCG
>JANYLL010000375.1 GCA_025357895.1 Ignavibacteriota bacterium | reverse complement strand
CGAAAGCAATCGCGATGTAGAATCTGATTCTACTTTTGATCCTGGTGCTGTTATGATGGGTCAAAGTAAAGATATAATAGAGGATGGCATTAAAATGATAAGGCATAAAGTTAAGACTTTAAATAAAGAAAGCAAAGTGGTAATGAAAGTTTATATTCCAGATCATAATCATCCTGATAGTACTATAGATAGGGCACAGCATTTTGCTCTTGATACTAATGGTAAAAGCTTTGGTGAAAGAATGGAGTGGATGAAAGATGAAATGCAAATCCGAATACGTCGCGGCGACAATGTGGATTCATTAGCTGATTTTGGAGCAAATATAGGAAAAATGCTTAGCGACGAAGTTGAGATAGAATCGAAAAGTCTTGACCACCTCGTCCCCATCCTCGTCCGCACTGCAACCAGCAAACATTTTAATAAGGAGGAAGGTATTACCTTTGATGACGGGCTTATCTTTTGGTACAATCCTGAGAAAGATCTTTTTGCAAATATTCCTGAAGCGCAAAGTTCTGTCTCACAGTCGCAGAATATGACAAGCGGAATTATCAGCAAAACAGTCTTGTATCCCAATCCGGCAAAGACAAAAACGACGCTGCATTTTGATCTCTCCGAGCCGCGCACCGTCGCATTTAGCATTCATGATCTCCTGGGCAAGCGCGTTCTCGATGGAGGCAGCATCCGGGAAACTACTGCCGGAAATTACGAGAAAGAATTAAATGTCGGTGAACTCACCGAAGGTGTGTATCTTCTCGTCATCACCACCGATAAAAGCGAGCAGAACATGCAAAGATTGGTTATCAAAAAGTAAGCCTTTGGAAGTCAAAATTTCAAAGTCAAAAGTCAAAATTTACCATTTTGACTTTTGACTTTTTATTTTTGACTTAGTTTATTACTACTTTCTTGCTCATCACTCCTGATTCCGACGCTACGCGTACGATATAGGTCCCTTCGGAATAACCCGTAAGATCGACTGCAATATTATCCGTCATAACCTGCTTGCGATATGCATGGTAGACTTCATTTCCTAACATATCAAGAATGGTTATCACGGCATCCTGAATATATGGCTCGCCAAGACTTATTGTAAATTTCTTCGGTGCCGGATTCGGATAGACATCCAGTTTTGTTTCTCCGCCACTGGTGATAGGAACACCTGCAAATGTACCAATTCCGAATTGGTGATAGATCTCCGCACCGAAATCGTTGGCAAAAGATTTCAGCACTGAGTTGCCGGTTGCTTTTTTTATCCTCATCAAGCCGCTGCCTTGATTCGGATTTGCCCACCAAGAAAGTCCGTCGCCGGCTCCGGCATTCCCTGCATCAGTCATGATGAAGGTATAACATCCATCAGCAAGAGTCAGTGTATCACGGTAAAAAGTATTTGCAGCAAGAGTATTATCTCTCTGCCAGACAATTTTTCCGTTTATATCAGTGATGATATATGAATCTTCCTCCGGAGAAGCGTTCGTTTTGTATTCGAAAACAAGGCTCGACGGATAAACAGGTGGGGGAGTAAAATTGGATTCGAGTATATCATCTCCGGAATATTCATCCGATCCGCCATTTGGATTACTGACACTTGCTCTGAAGCGTTTGCTATCTGATGCCCATGAGAATTTGCCAAGTTCAACATCCATCGTATCAAGGAAATTAAGTGTGCCGGTCCAATGATAAGTACTCATTGGTGCTCCGACAATTCCGTACGTAATATCAAGACTCGTAAGCGGCTTCGAGCCTCTATTTTGAATTGAAATTACCGGATTTCCACAGATGGGATTATGACGAGCATACGCATTTGTCGAACTCGGTGATTTTATTTCCGTGATCGCAGCATTTTGTGAGAAATTCGGTTTGCCGTAACTGATAAGCTGCGTTTCGATCACCCAATTCGGAGTATTGCCTCCGCCATTACTTGTATACGGTGTGATTTTATAATCGAGCGTTGCAGAATCTCCGGGTTTTACGAACGGAGTGAGTTCGAAATCATACGTATGGACATCGGAACCCGGGCACCAATTCGTGCGGCTATAAACCCACGTTCCGCCCTGAGGATAAAGCGGATTCAATCCACAATCCTGACGCCAGACATTCTGCCGCCACTGTTCAGTATTATTAACTAAAACCCAATGATCTTTCGGGCAGAACTCCGAGCAATTCTCCTGATCGCCGCCGCCATGACCGGTAGGACGAACCTTGATACGCGTATTCAATGCATCATTCGGAATTTTTATTCGAAGAGGATGAAGCCATGTTTCGATCGGAGTTTTTGTGCCATACCAAAAATCTCCGTTCCATAAATTCGTAACCGATATCGGATCACGTGGCGGAATGCCTTTGATAAACTCGAATGATACATCAACAAGCTCTTGCTGATTGTATGCATTGATCTCGACGGAGTCATGCAGCAGCGTTCGGTAATCGCTGACATCGTAATCCCACGTAAATTCTCCTCCTGCAGCAAGTGTATTTGTCGGAGAAGTAGGATTTCCATATTCAGTAATGTATCGTGCGATCTCATAACGATTGATGACTTCGAAATTGCGGAAGTATGGCGTCTTCACAAGTGTCATAATCGTATCTGCAGGAATAACAGTGGAATCTAGAATCGCGCCAGTATTTGAGAAATGATATTTTACTTGCTTCGGCCAAACATAGATCGTATCGATAAGTTTTGGACCATTCGCGCTTGTTGCATATCGAATGATCTGCATGACATCATTTTTGAGAGAATCGGCAACAACAGTGGTATCATATTTCGAAGTATAAATACCTTCCTCGAAAATTACCAATGGCCGTTGGCGTGTAGATATAAAGCCTTGATAGAGATCTTTTCCTTCTACACGCTGCTGCATTGGAATCCCTGTCATTTTGCCATCAAAGCCGTTACCACTTGCATCAGGTGTAACAGATATATTATTACCTGACATTGTATAGTAAAGGCGCAAATTCTTTTTGTATATCAAATCAGCTGGAGCATCACTTCCCATCATTTTTTGTATTGCTGATGCTGGTAGATCGGTATTCCAAATGGTAAATTCGTCAATATTACCGTCGAAATTATTATCACCATTACTACCTGCTCCTAAATTAAAGTGAGCAATATTACCCATTGGTTTTTTCTTAGCTGTACCGGATTGGAATAGAATTCCATCTTTATAAATCAGCATAGTGCCCGTCTTCACATTCTTGACGAATGACCAATAGGTCCATTTCCCTTTATAATCAATCGAATCTGCTGCTTTTTGAATTCGGTCAAAACCTCCGAAGAGTGAGCCGGCATCCCAATAGACTGTTCCGTCCGACCATGGAACATGAGCATTAAGCACACGCTGACCTAGGCTATTGATCGCTTCAAATGACGATTGATTCTGCGGCTGATATTTTGGGTTCCCATATTGCCAGAATGCTATCGTGATCGCACTGTCGCACCCTGAAAGCGCTCCGGGTGGAACATCAATAATATCATTGTTTTCAAAATGCATTGACAATTCTCTTCTTGTACTAAAGATGCCGGAAGAAAAGGGAGTGACATCATCATATACAAAAGCCCCGTCTATCCCTAAGGTCTTATTATCAAGACTAATATCGACAACAATATTCGATGTCCCATCCCAAGCAAATGATGTAGGGAAATCCAGTTTATTCCAACCAATCGGAAATTGAGCGTCCTTAGAATAAACTGTAAGAAAGCCGCTTGTTTCGTATGATGAAGGGATGATCGAATCTTTTGTCGAAAGCTTCATGCGTACCATGAGATTTTTCATCATTGCCCCCGGGAAAATATTTTTGAATCGGATTCCGGTAATATCTCCTTTTTTTAAACCTGCAGCAAGGAGTTCAGATTTTTTCCAAACATACTGAGACCGTGAAACTTCCGATGGAGTCTGAAAAGGGTGAGCGGTTGAATCAGAGCCTGTTCCAATAGTTGCAATATCAAGCGATGTTGTTGTTAACCGTGATACAGTATAAGAAAACTTCGGAAAATATGAATATGTCGGATTCCAATTAAATGATACTGTTGGCGGAATGAGTCCATTGACTTTATAAGAATAGATC
Source organism: Ignavibacteriota bacterium (assembly GCA_025357895.1). Classification (GTDB taxonomy): domain Bacteria; phylum Bacteroidota; class Ignavibacteria; order Palsa-1295; family Palsa-1295; genus PALSA-1296. Next base: position 3,929 of record JANYLL010000375.1, on the reverse strand, counting down.
GTATCTATCACGGAATCCATTCTTCCTGTATGATCATAGAGATTGACATACATCAGATAATCCCATTCGCCGCATTGCACACCGGGTGGACAGCGGAGTTTATAATGCATCCTGATCTTCTCGAATTTTTTATCTGCCGTAGGGAATAAGAATTTTGCCTGAGAAGGCGATCCGTAGGTAAATGTTTGCAGAGTGTCACGTAGTGATTGAGCATGAAGAGCAGTGACTGAAAGAACAATACAGATTCCGGTGAGAATAAAAAGATTTAGTCTATTCATAAACAATAGGGCTGAATATATTATTAAGAGACAACATATTTAAGAATTCCGAAGTCAAAGAAACCAATATTGCCGAAGTTCGGTGCTCAGACAAGAAAAAAAAGGCGAAGCAAATGCTCCGCCTTTTTATAGAATGATTTATTCTGTTTTTACTCTGCTGTGTGAGCCTCAGGTGGTGCCGGAGCTTCCTCTGCTGCCGGAGAGTCCTCGATTGCCGGCATTGCAGGAATTTCACTTCCCTTTTCCGGTACGAGCATTTCTTCCGGAAGATCGTAACTTCCAATTGCAGGTGCTGAGTCAACAGGTGTTTCGGCTGAATCAGTTGTGATCTTCTTCGAGTTCTTACGCGGTGCGCGTTTATGAGTATCTTCAAGAGTTTCTTTCGGAACAGGATGTTTCTCGTTGTATTCATCAACGATTGCTTTATCCTGCGCCTTCAGCCATTCCGTTGCAGAAAGAACGATCTTCTTATTTTCAGAATCGAATTCTATAACGCGTAAATTCAGCGTCTCATCGATCTTGAAAACATCTCCGACATTCTTGATTGCATGGAATGCAAGCTGCGATCCCGGCACAAATCCATCAATTCCGCCTGGAAGTTCAACGATGACGCCCTTCTCGATGATACGTACAACTTTACCGGTTGTATCCGTACCTTCTGAGAATGCTTCTCCGAGAGTATCCCATGGATTTTCAAGAACCTGTTTATGCCCGAGAGCAATGCGGCGATTTTCCGCATCGATTCCGAGAATCATCACATCAAGTTCCTGACCCTTCTTGAAGATTTCACCCGGGTGACGAACCTTCTTGGTCCAAGAAAGATCTGAGATGTGAACGAGGCCGTCAACACCGGATTCAAGTTCGACGAATGCGCCGAACGTTGTGAGGTTGCGGACGATACCTTTATGTACAGAGCCGATCGGATATTTCTCAAGGAATAATGTCCAGGGATCAGGCTCCAATTGCTTGATACCGAGCGAGATCTTTTTGGAATCCTGATCGATATTCAAAATAATCGCTTCAACTTCCTGACCCATAGTCAAAAGATTTGAAGGATGTTTCACATGCTGAGTCCAGCTCATTTCACTGACATGTACTAAGCCTTCAATGCCTTTTTCAAGTTCAATGAATGCGCCGTAATCTGTCATCGAAACGACCTTGCCTTTAACGCGCTGACCGACAGAATATCTCTGCTCGATCTCAACCCATGGATGAGGCATAAGCTGCTTCATACCAAGTGAAATGCGTTTCTTGTTCTCATCGTAATCAAGTACGACGATAGTAACAACCTGATCGAGTTTGACAACTTCTGATGGATGCGATACGCGACCCCATGATAGATCGGTGATATGCACAAGTCCATCAACGCCGCCGAGATCAACGAATGCGCCGAAATCTGCGATCGCTTTAACTGTGCCTTCGAGAACCTGACCACGCTCAAGCTTTTCGGTAATGACCGAACGCTGATCGTTCATATTCTCTTCCATTAAGATCTTATGGCTAACAACGACGTTCTCGCTTGGTCCATTGATCTTCACGACGCGGACATCCATCGTCTGATTAAGATAGATATCGAAATCACGAACAGGTTTCGTATCGATCTGCGAACCAGGCATGAATGCTTCGATTCCCATGAGATCGACAACGAGTCCGCCTTTAATGCGGCGAACGCATTTGACGCTCATAACTTCGCCGGTCTTGGCAGCTTCATTAATTTTTTCCCATACGCGGATGAAATCTGCGCGCTTGCGGGATAGTTGTAAGCGACCTTCTTTATCTTCGATCGCTTCAAGTAATACTTCTACTTCATCGCCGACTGCAAGGTTCGGCATATTGCCGAATTCCGAACGCGGAATCATGCCTTCGGATTTGAATCCGATATCAACGGCAATTTCCGATCCGGTAATAGCAACGACTCTGCCCATCAATACCTGATCGGGCTTAAGTGCGCTGAATGTCTGGTCGTAGAGTTTGGTCAACTCATCTTTTTCAGCATCGGAATATCCTCCTCCGAGTTTGATCTTCGGATCAATGATGGTTAAATTATGATCTCTTGTAGAGCCGGTAGATGCAGTAGGGGCGGCTTTAGGAACTTGTATCTGTTTTTTCTGTGTGGCAGGGGCTGAAGATGCGGTAGGTTGGGTTTCCCCGGTTGCAACATCCGCTGTTGCAGGCGATAACGTTTCGGTTTCTGACATTTAGATTATTAAATAACCCGGCAATGGTGAATAAAAACTTCTATATTTCTCTGCCGGAAAAATGAGAATTATAAAAGCGTAATTAATTTCCCTTTTTTCATTGGGAGGTCACAAACAAAAGCTTAGCGTAGAAGGTTGCGTGGATAGGGCTTAGGACTCAATACACCAAGAGTCGCTCCCGTGGGCGCGACTCAGGGTATTTTTTCGGTGATATAGTCAAAACAGAATTACTCCTGCCCTGATGTATTACATAACTCGGTTAATTGCCATTTCATTGCACTTTTCCCCACAAAATAATCTACTTTGTTCATCATAATGGCAAGCGCGAGGAGTTTAAGTATTTTCATGGTTTTACATTTTACATTCTCAGTTCTTGCTAATCTTTTAGACAGCGGCAAGAAGCTTGAGCCCCTGTCGGCCTTGCTTGAATAAACGCTTGAACATAATTGCGATCTAAGAACATCATGAGAGGCGCACCGTTTGCATCGAGTGAGGTTGAGCAAAATATTCCCTCGGCGTAGAGAAAAGCAAACGGTCCTGCGGCGGTTTTATAACCACCCGGAAGCCCCTTGAATCCGCTGACGTTCGTTGCACCGAGGTTCGGAGCATCCCAATCCCCACTTGTTGACTTCAGTGCACCACCTGCTTTATCTATACCGCCAAATAGATCAAACAATTGCTGCCATTCAGCATTACTCGGCGCATGCCAACCATTCGGACAAACTCCACTCATAACTGTTGTCGGGTCGTATAACCGTCCGTAATAGTATGGTGTGCTTCCCGGTGCATTATATCTTAAGTTCTCCGCCATCCATGTTTGCTTGCCGATGCAGACTGTTGCATACTTTTGTCCATCGCGGGAATCTACCAACGAGTCTCCACATTTCTGAGCATAGCTATAATTATCAGCGCCAAAATGTTTAAGATACAAGACAGACCGTCCATGAGTATCATCATAGAGTCTCTGATCAAATGATTCCTTGCCATTCGCGTCCAGATGAACGATTTGTGTACTGTCAAGATCAATCGTAAGTCTGCGGACAAAATTGTCCTCCATTGCTTGGGCGAAACCATTTTCCACAAAATTGGAAGAGCCCGATTGATAGGCATAGCCATAATAGCTAATAAGATTCTTATTGATAAACGCTGTCTTATATGGCGTGCCCCCATGTTTCGTCGGCTTTTCATAACCACTATAACAGGTGTTGGCAAACACTATCGTATTAGGCATCGGAGGCAGTTCATCAATATATTTTGTTGATATGAAAATGTTCAGAAGATTCACACGCCCGGGCTCACTTTTCCACCACCCCGGAATTTGCAAAACCTTTTCATCGGCACCAAAGACTAACTCACCGGAAAGAAGTTTTGTATATCCATCGGGACCGATCTGGTTTTTAACAATCTCTCGAAAAGCATCATCACCCTTCTGAGCATCAAAGACCGTGAGGGT
>JANYLL010000360.1 GCA_025357895.1 Ignavibacteriota bacterium | reverse complement strand
AAGTTCTTCTGAAGTTTTTAGATACGCACCTTCGATGAACAAAATAAAAGGCTTAACTTTAAGTACTAAAGCAATTTCATAAAGTTTTAGAACGGTTATATGTTTTTCTCCACGTTCGACTTCCCCAATATAACTTCCATTTACACCCGACTCTTCTCCAAGACGCGCTTGTGTCCATTTCCGTTTATTTCGGAAGCCGCGAATATTGTCTCCAATGACGATTGTGATGTTCATCGGAGAATTTGTACATATATTTGTATATAAGATTACGGGCTATAGCCCATAATCCGTGCTATAGACCATAATTTAAGAATTGCAAATTTAGCAAAGCATAAGATTTTTGAAATGCATTAATGAGTGCCCTTAAATTTAACGAAAATAAAATGTAACCTTTTGCAGTCTCAGTTGTCTATTGATAGTGGACTGTTGGTAGTTTACAGCTAAAAGTTTTTTCACATCATCAGAAGTTTGTACCCCACTATGAAAACATTAACAAACATCGTTCTCGGTTTTATCTTAGTGATTTCGGCGCAAGTAAGCTCCGGGCAAACGCCTCGCCGGGCGGATAACGTGAAGCATTTTATCATAACTGCGCTTGAGCCTTTCGACCGGTGGCCTCCGTATGGGGACTCCGTTCAAATGAGTCATCAGCATCAGGATTTTGGTCCTATGGGGGACGAAACGTATCGGTATCTAAAATTAGACACAGGAATTGTCTTAGGCTTTAACACGGAGATGAGAGGTTTTTGGGATATTATTAATCAAGCTCCAGCCCCACCCTCGATCGTAGTAGGGGGATCGACACTCAACAATATGTATGGCGTTATTTTGTGACCAGTAAGTGTTATTGGAGCCCTCGATAATGCAAAAATTCTTCGCTTCGAATGCGAGCGGCATAGTCCGGGCACGGATAGCGCTCAATACTTTGGGTTCTTTAATGTACTCAGATCAGGCGGAACTTTGATTGGCATCAATGCCCATGATGCCAATGGAACAAGTCCAGCCTACCTAACAAGCGGTTCAACCAATAATGTATTAAAACTCCGGCAGGGAGTTGATGCTGCAGGGATTATAGCAGACTCTATGTGGACGGATGACTTCCTTCAAGGCTGGAGCAAAGCCAAATCGTGGACTCCTGGCGGATTTGGGAGAAAGCTGAAATTACGTTTTCGCGTGAAGGTTGATTCAAGCGGAATCGATACAACTGCATTACATCCCCCGCCTCTTTTTTCAGTGAAGGTTGTCCAAGTAGGTCCAAAAACCGGCATAGCGGGAGTCGTAATCCTCAATGATACTATCAGAGTTGATGGCAGATTTACGAATATGGGAACGGGTTTCGATACTATAGATGAAAAATTTACGAGTCATCTTGACAAAAGCATTTCCCATACCTTCATTACTATTTCCTGGCAAGATAGTGTTTCGATGTCTTTAGACTATATGGACGTGCTCACTGCAGATTTTCTTCCGGGCGATCCGGATTCTGTCCGCCCACCAAGTGCTTATGGTGACCATGGAATTCTCAGTTATGAAGGTTTAACGGAAAATAATGAAGCAAGGCTTTTTGATCTCTTGGATACAATTAAGGTACGGTATGCTGGTAAAGCGCAGTACCTGATGACGCAAGAGGAATGGCATCTGTCAAATGCGCTGATCGTCAAACGGGCGACAAAAATCCTCCGAGATAGCGGCATAGAAATTATGACAATATACCATGATTCCCTCGATCAAAATTTAGGAATAGGGAACTCGTTCCACTCACCGACGGATACCGGATTCTATGGAATTGGCATTCCTAATCAATTCCGGTATGATATCGAAGGCGTTCGCTTAGGATGGCTTGATTCATCAAAATATGCCGACCCAAAGTTTTTTTGGATAGAACCCTATCCGTGGGGTTACCATGTTCCACTTCCTAAAAGAAGTACCGTAACAGGAACATCATACCGGGCTTGGGAAACCGCACATGCACCATCTGGTCTGATTTGTGATTCGACAAATTGCGAACCTTACTCACAATTCTCATATCTGAGTGCATCACAGAAAACAATTCACGATTATGTACTGAGTTTGAGGCAGGCAAAACGTGCCTGCATACGCGATAGCTCCATCAGCCAGCGATTCGGAGTTTCGGTCGAAGCAGGAACAGGAATAGCAGTTCCTATCTCCGGAGACACCAGCTGCCACTCTCCTCATTATCACATCGTTTACGGTGCCGGTCTTCGCGCAGTCACGGCTCCGGAGTTGAAAGAACAATGCCATCTCGCAGCAAGCTGTGGCGCTTCCGGCATTCTTTTCTATATTTTTACAAACGGTAAAGAGATCTCTCCCCAGAATGATAAACAATTAGGAAATGGCGGACTAATGAATTGGGATGGTTCACATAGCGAGAATGTACATACATTCCATGATACTTCCTCTGGTACTTCATTGAGCGCAGATATATACATGGGCTGGAAAGAAAATTTCGATTCGGTAAAGGTATTAGACCTTATCATTCTTAAATATGGA
>JANYLL010000353.1 GCA_025357895.1 Ignavibacteriota bacterium | reverse complement strand
TCCCTCCAAGACACTTTTGCCATTGTATATCGCCAACGTGACTAAGCTTCAGGACCCAAAAGCTACCATCATGGGGCACAGAAATATCTCCATTTGTGGAAGTAGCCTCTCCCGCAACTACATATCCACTATCGGAAGTTTCAATAACAGAAAAAAACTCGTCTCTCGATGTGCCGCCAATACATTTTTGCCATTCGATATCACCGGAAGAACTTAGCTTTATAATCCAAGCATCAGATTGTACATATTTGTTTGTCGTTGTATCAATATGCAGTCCCGAAACATCTCCGTCATTAGAATTGGTAAAGCCGGCAATAAGAAACCCACTATCAGAGGTTTGGATGATTGATCGTGCTCCGTCGCTGCCACCCGATCCACCGAGTAATTTCTGCCATTCAATAGCGCCCGAAGAACTTAGCTTTATAAACCAAATAATTTTTTTAGTCGAGTCTAGGTGTAAACCTGAGACATCTCCGTCAGTCGAAAGTGTTGCTCCTATGCAAGCATACCCTCCATCGGAAGTTGGTATAATCCTATATGCTTCATCGACATGTGTTCCTCCAAGGCATTTCTGCCATTCGATCGCCGGAGCTTGTTGAGCATGGAGGATACAAGGTGTGATTATAGAAATAACAAGCAGGAATTGTGCAATCCGCTCTTTGCAATTTCGGCAATAATTTTTAGGTTCTGTGTTCATAGACCGATTCGGTGGAAAGCTTTAAATGTTCCACGTAAGAAAAGCATCAATCGGAGGAAAACATTCCAAGTAAATAAGGGTAGGTATTTTCTCGGAAAACATCAAAAAAAAGCAGCAATCTAAAAACTTGAACCATGCTGCATGATCTAAGATTTTTAGATTGCCACGTCAGGCTAAAGCCCTTCTCGCAATGAGATAGGTTACCTCACCACATTCAAACTCCTGCTCATCACCTTTCCGTCACTATCAACTCGCAACGTATAATGTCCTGCCGGAAGTTCACGGAGATCAAGTGGCAGATCATAAGAGCCTTGATAGAGTTCGCCGTTTGCAATGCTTGCGGCTTCTCTTCCGAGATCATCATAAAGCGAAATTTTTACTAACCCTGAATTTACAAGTGAAAGTTTTATCTGCGCTTGATCTTTTGCGGGATTCGGGAACACCGTTAGATCGGATAGATTGAGACTATTTGCTGATTCTGAAGCGACGGTATTTTTTCCTTCGAAATTGAACCATGGCGAGCCTATCACGGACTGATCTATTGCAAACTTAAATGTATTTGTACCGGTGATCTTTATTCCTTCGATATCTCCTGCCTCAATATTTCCTGTCTCATCAAGCGGATGAGCTATAAGGCGGTTTGAATCCGACGTAATGAAGAATTCGAATTTCCCTGCGCTCATGATCGTCGGCAGTTTACCCCATTTATTGCCGATGCTGGAATCGCCGTATTGCCAGACCGCTCCGAAATTTTGTGAGCGCGAAGCAATTGTTAAAAGCTTTGTAGAATTCGGAAGCTGCGTAAGCAAAATGGATTCCATATCGGCAGCATTATCAAGCCTGCGGAATTTAAGAGCACCATTTTTTATGGTATCGGCTCCGAAAATTCCGACAGCAGCACTGAATCCTGAAGCATCTGTCATTACATATCCACCGGTCTGGCTCCAACTGATCTCGTTGGTTTCCGATACTTTCGTGATCGTATCGAACTGATACGGATATTCAGCAGCAACTTTATGCTTGAGAACATCGAATTGCTGGCGGATACGGTAAAGTGTTGCAATATTGGGTTGAAGATATCCTTCTGTGCCCATCGGACCAGTTGCCGAATACGAAAGGGGCACCGAAGATGGCAGGCTCTTAAGCAAGATATCATCGGCATCATGCGATACTGTAACCTTTGTCGGTGAAGTTTTTATTCTTTCATTGCGGAAGGCATCACTTGCAACAGGCATCTGGATCAACATAGATGGGTTGCCTGCAATGCTCCAAAAGCTTCCGCTACGAGTAGTACTCGCAAAGAGATCTTCATAATATGTTGCATAATTACTAAAGAAGAATCCATCCCAATCCTGAAGTGAAGCATACGCAGTAAAAAACGGAACTATCGATTGAGAATACTGATTCGGTGTAAGATTCATAAATCTTCCGATAAAAGGTTTTCCTTCGATACTCTGTGACGCGACAGACCCAATCGGACTATTATAGAGATCGCTGAGTATAGAATTATTAAACATTACCCATGTTGAATCAGAATATGCCGGACCGCCAGTACGTGCATGATTATAATCGGTATTGATATGTGCTTGTGCAAAATCACTCGATCTATTTGCATACGCATCCTGAGATGTGCCCCACCATTCAGGAGCATAATTATTAATAAGTACAGAAGACTTAATCGTATCGGCTATACATTTTTTCATTGCAGAAAAATAATCATTCTGCAATGAATCATAGAACAAAGCCAGATCACGCACACGCTGGCGCGGAAGCATATCGGTCTCTCCGTATTTAATACGGACGATCGATGAAGCAGAGCTCATCTCCGAAGGAAAAAGTCCCAATTCCTCTTTGCGCTTTATGGAAACATTATCGAAAAGCACATCACCTAATTGCTGCCCCACTCCAAGATATAGATATTGCAAACCGCCTGAAGCTGCACGGAATGTATAGCTATATTTTTTCCATACAGTATCTATTGTTTGATAGGTGGTTACAGAGGGAGTTCCGGATTGGTATTGTGAGAGATAGACAAGTATAGGACGCGAGAGAACGGGATTAGCCTTATCGAAATGGATCTTGGAATAAAATGAAAGTTCATAAAGACTATCTTTTCCCAAGCGTGCTGTCGAATTCAGCAGATATGCATCCGACCAGGTTGGCTTTGTGCTAAGCCCGCTTATTACTGTCAGCATGCAATATTGCGAATCAATACCGGGTGACGAAATTATCTTATCTCCCGTTGCCCCGTTCGCTACGTTAAAAGACCATGCCGTCGATCCTATTTGCTCAAAACTTCCGTTTCCAATTACATTTGGTGGATTTGTAACTGCTTCACCACTCCAAGCCTTTGAAATTCCAGCATCGCTGCTATATTTATGCAAAAGATATTGTGAGAAAAGTGTGTCAAGTCTGCGCGAGCGGTTCCAGCCGATAGTGTACGCACCTCCTTTGGTCAGGACATTGTTCTCATCAATCCAATTTAAATACCCGAATCTCCAACCGGCAAGTAGACTTACCCCAGGAGAAGTAACTTCTACTCCTGCTAAAACCGGGTCATCGGCAAGTTTCAAACCTGTTAACGGATTTACATGCGAAAGAATCGTTTTTGCCCATTCCCGATGTAACGCAGCAGCCCGATTATCAATGAAGTGAACCATCGCTCCGTTACCATGGATCGTATCCCATTGTGCAACGCCATCACCCGGTAAATAGTAATGGGAGGAATTCAAAACTAAAAAAGCATAAATTCCTTGCTTTTTAAATTCATATAGCAGCGTATCGAATTTGGCAAGTTGAGCGGCAATAAGATTATAGGATGTTGTTTTATTGGTGTTATCAAAAAAACTTGCAGGCGGCCACGAATAAGCGGGATATGCAAAATCATTATCTGTTAATCTCACCGCATTAAACCCGAGCTTATGCAAACGTTTGGCAAGGACTCTTGCATCCAAACTGCTCATAAATTGAGACGTCCATTCCAATTCCGTACCGAAAAAACGCACCCTCTCAGGCTTTTTATCCTGAAAATTAACAACAAAATGACCGTCGGAAGCTGCTATTCTTGCATCCGGTATAGGTGCAGGAAACTCAGGCAACAGTGCAGATCGCAATGTATCGCTTCCCGATTGAACGAATGGATATGGCGATTTTATAGGTTGAGCAGAAACTATGTTGCAAAAAGCAATGCCAATAACGGCAAATAAAATAAGAGTAAGGTTTTTCGTCATATTTTTCATAGGCAATAAAGGGTTCCTGTTATCCGATAAATCGACGTAATATCTACAGCAATGACATCTAAGAAACTATGTATCAGGAGAAAACATTCAATTCGCGCCAAAATCCACGATTGGTAACATCCACCCCTGTTAAGACGTTACAAATACGATGATCGCTTATAAAATACATAAACGACGAGTAAAGTATGTTAATATCTTAACGCTTTTCATACTTTTTACTACACCTATGAGTTCGCTTCCAGCACAAGTTCTTCCCGATAGCGGGAAAACACTTCCCGATGTCGTATTTTTTGCTCAAGGTGCGGGATTTATTCCGTTTCGCGAAAGTTACAGAATAAACTATCATACAAGTCTTGCAGGAATTCCTTTCGAATTTACAGGAGGTCTATGTTTTCCTATAAATACATCGCTTTCGGCAATGTTCGAATTCCGTTACAAGCGACGTGTAGCAGTTAATATCCCCGATCTGCGAATCAAGACATTGGAGATCGAACTTGGAGCAAGAGATTATCTTGAAAAAGAACATGAGAATGATCTAAGGCTATATGGAAATGCGGGTTTACTTTTGGCGCGTGCTGCAACGATTGGAACAATCGAGGCTACCGCCGATGGAAATAATCCAAAAACAACGGAAGTATCGAAGGATTATTTTAATATCGGACTCGCTTTGGGGCTTGGAATCGAATATCCGTTTAGTAAGATATCTGCTCTTGCTTTCGGAATACATATCGGCGTCTATTTTGCTGATCCGATCACATCCGGAGGACTCGGAAATATCGGAGGATTATCCGTAGAATTGGGATATAGAATTGCGCTATGGTAAAAAATAAGATCATAATTCAGAAATTAAAAAAAATATCTTTTGTTTTTGCTTTTTGCTTTTCACTTTTTCTGATCGGTTGTTCGGAAACTGAATTCCCGGATGTGAATATGCACGTCAAAGGAACGTCTCATTTTTCTATTCGCAATACTTTTCACTTCGAAAGTTCAGGGTCATTTTCGGATTCGCTTGCACCTATCTATCCGAATCCGTTCAACCGTCAAACAGGTGATTCTGTCATTAATGTATTCTTCACGATAAAGGATACATCGGAAGTAAAGATCATTATTCAGAATCCGCTCGGCGACTCCATTGCCGTCTATCGCGATTCCGTATTGCCTCCCGGAAGCGGAAGCGGTGCATGGCAGCCGCTAAATGCAGCAGGAGATCGATTGAAGGCAGGGATTTATTTTATTACCATACGTATTGCACCGAATGATCCCAACAGAAATTATATTAACTCACGATTGCTTCAGATCGAATCTAATGACTAAAAGAATATTACAGATCACTCTCTTTATCGTTGTATGTTGTGCAATAGCAAATGCTCAAAATACATCGACGTACTTGCAGAATGGAACTGTGGTCGCACGATTCCCAATGCATTTCACAAATGGATTTATGTTTATTACCGTCCCGGTAATAGATACTGATATTTATGGAAAAGCAATTACCTTGCAGAGAAGTTTTTTACTCGATCCCGCCGCTTCGAATGACGGAAGTTATCTTCCGGATGATTCACTCATCAATGTTACCGGCACGCATACATTTTATTTCCCAATCTCCCCACAGCGCACACTAACAGTCGATCTCGTTCCGACTCTTGCAAGAACATGGGTCAAGAAAACGGATACTTCTTTTTACGGAGTTCTTGGGTATAGTTTTATCCGCCGTTATATTACAATCATAAATTTTTTAGAGCGAACGGTTACTTTGTATTCCGTAAGTGAAGGAGATGCGAAGTGGGATGCACGTCTTGATACTGCTGCTATCCACATTCCGTATCTTGACGATGCGATCTTAGATCATTGCAACTGTCCGTTCCCGACAATGTGGTTTGAAGTTGAGGCACCGCCATTCAAGGAAGGAAGAGTACACTTCTCGCTTGCCGAGCGACAGTCTGTTATATATCAGCAAGCTATTGAACCAAAAACACAAAAATTTATCGATGAAGATCTGAGAAAAGATTCGCTTGCGGGAAAGAAAAAGAATTTCGGAGGAATAGAGATTGCAAACTTCGAACTGGGTGGTGTAAATATTGCACGAAGAAATCCTCGCCGGACGATCGACAAACTGCCTCCGATTTTTCGTAATCTTAATATATTCATCACCGGAACTGTCGCTATCGATGTGCTCAGACATTTCACTGCAGTGATCATCGATCCCACAAGATCACGTGTTATGCTTGTAAGGTAAGCATCGCACTCAGCCTTTTTCCACTAACAGTACTCCGATAAGTGCTAATGCTCCGCCTCCGAATAACTCCGGTGTGAGAAATACTTTTCCGAGAATAAGAGCAATGATGGTAGTAAGCACAGGTTGAAGATTTTGAAAGATCGCAACTTTGCTTATTTCTAATTTGCCAAGCGCATAATACCATAGAGCATAATTTACACAGGAAGCAAGCAGCCCGAGATAAAGAATTTCAAGCCATAAGGTCGAGGTGATCGACGCTACTTCCTTCATTTCAAATGTCGAGAGTCCTATTGGCAAAAAAATAATTGTTCCAAAGAGCATGTGCAGCGCCGTAACACGGAGCGCACCATATCTCGGAACAAGCGGCTTACCAAGCAGGGTGAAAAGTGACCATGCAATGACTGCCACAAAGATCAGAATATTCCCTTTCGTATTCAATGAATCAAATGTTGCTCCGTGCTCGAACATGATGATCGCAACGCCAATAAATGCAATCGCAATACCAGATGTCTTTTTCCAATTCAACTTTTCCCAATGAACCCGGATTGCAAGCAGAAAGACTATCGCCGGAGTCATTGCATAAAGCAGTGCACTATTGGCAGGCGTAGTAAATTTTAATCCTTCAAGATACAAGAACTGGTTGATGGGGATATTAAGAACGCCAAGGAGTATAAGCCTCAGTATATCCTTCATTGGAATTCCAAATAGAAGATTTACTCTTTTTTCACGTATCATTACAAAAACGATGAGTGCGAAGGAGGCGATCAAAGCCCGGAATGTCAGAACAAGCGGAGCAGGAAGTGAATCGACAGCTTCTTTGCCAACGATATGCGTCATACTGGCAATAAACTGTTGAATGAAGAGTAGAAAATATATCACGTGGCAGGGTTTAGGGTATCAAAGGTCGAAACTAATAAATTTTGCAAGCTTACTGCATCAACATCGAAAGTATAATGATTATAGGTATCGACATATATTTTAGTTTTTAATTCAATATCGCTGCTCATGATTATTGCTCTTTGGCAAACAGATAATAATTCATCCGATTTATAAGGATCAACGAATAGAATTCCGTCTGTACTATTAAATAGATCTTTTACTTGCTTGAGCGGACTGGAAATGACGGGTAATCCGGCAAGCATATACTCGAATACTTTCGAAGGCAGCGCCAGCGCATAACTTTTGGAATTTTGCTCTATAAGAGAAACCCCAACATCTGCAGAATTCAGCACCTCTATAACTTTCCCGGACTCAATTGAAGGATGAAAGAAAATATTACCTTCGAGATTTAACTCGCGGCATTTTAGCTGCAAGTGCTCTTTACTTGAACCTTCACCAATTATTACAAATACAGCCTTTTCTTTCATTAAACTGATTGCATCTATCATCTTTTCCAATCCTCTTTCTTGCTGCAATCCTCCGACATAGACAAATATTTTTTTCTCGAGGGGAATGGCATACAAATTCCGGAGATAGGAATTCGGCTTCAGTTCTTCTTTCTTTGGAAGATTTCTCACGAGAACGTTTGGAGGAAGGAAACCGTGAACTTTCCGAACTGCATCCGCATCATCAGGTGCTGTAACAATAACGAGATCGGTTTGCTGCAAGCCTTTGCGCTCCCACTTCTTCCAATACCACTTTTTCAAAAACGTTTTTGTGACCGAGGGAAGCTCCGTATAAAGCTCACGCGAATCATAAAACAATTTACCGGCTCCGCGTTCTTTTTTTGAATTTGCAGCAGCATTCAATGAATACAACTCGCAGGCAAATAATACATCACACCACTTTACAGTACGCAGCTCATCTTTTAGAAGCAGATCATACTGCAAAAACATTTTTACTCCACCTGATTGCTCCAGAGGTAACTGCCTCGCTAACACTCCTTCGATAAACACTTCTCCACTCTTCCTTTGACCGGGTGTGGCAAAGATCAGTTCTACATCATAATTGCAATTATGAAAAAAACTAATAAAATTTTTCACACGACGATCAGTACGCGGGTCACCGAGGAAAAGAAAACGAATCAAAGGCTTATTCATTGCTTGTAAGACTTCCACATCGTCGAACGCAATACGCCGCGCGAATCAAATTTTTCTTTGAAGCGAATAAGCGAAAGCGCCGGAGTCATTGGATTAGCGTCATTTGTATCCTGAGAAACTCCTATATCAACGAACGAGTAGTTGTTTTCCTGTGCCCAGCGAGTTACACTATTCATCAACAAATAAATCGGTCTATATTCATCAAAGTTATAACGCAGCATGTGATAAAAAATAATTGCAACACGCGAGTTTGCTAAAAAAAGTAACGAGCCTGCGATCGGTTCGTCATTCACGCGGACAAGAAATAATTTCATCAGATCGGGCAAAATCTCATGAAGTTTTACAAGATCTTCAAGTGTATGCGTTGGCTTTACGCCGAATTTAGCTTTATTTTCTAATAAAATAGGATAAAACTCTTCAAGCCCCCGCAGCAAGTCACTTTTCGGAACCTCCTCAACGCGTACTTCTAAATGATCGCGGATAATCCGGCGGATATAATTGCGGGCTTTCGGTTGAAATCTGTCAAAAGGTAAAATTCCGTTGCGGAGTTCGATAGCATGAGAAATATAATGCCGTTGATATGCAAAGTCGCGGTAAAGCAATGCAAAATCGAGATTTTGCGTCAGAATTGGTTGATAAATTACAGGTGCGCTGGTCAGATACACCTCATGAACACCTTTTTCTTTTATATATTTCTCAAACGCTTCAACGATTGCAAGAGCAGTAACGGCGCTTATATCTTCAGTTACGAAAGAACCGTAACTGGAGCCAAGCGGCGAATCATAAACCTTCCCGCTTTCCCGAAAACCGCCTGCAAGAACTGCAACAATTCTTTTTCTATCATAAAAAAGCAAATGGTGAAATTGGAACTTGCCTTCGTTATGATACGTAAGAAATTGTTGTGTATGAAACACCGTACCGTTCATTGATCGCAGGACAAAAGAATCCCAGGCTTCTTTGTGCTGCGATGAATCGTAGGGTACGACGGTGATCTCAATATGAAAATCCGGTATAGGCAGTGTTTTATTTCAAATTATTGACGACGCAAAACACCGAAGAGCATCGGGATAATTTCACTATAATTTATGACCTGAATTCAGACTTTTCGTATTTTTGCACTCTATGATACACCAACGCCCAAAAATTCGCTCGTTTTATCCCTCAATAATTGCGATTGCTTTTTTTGCGATGATCTTTTTTTCAGGCTGCCTGACCTCCGATCATAAAGAGATCAGATTAGCGCTCAATCCCGATGGCAAAAGCGGCACAGGCAAGATCACGTTTACCAATATCGTCTCTGAGCCGGACGACAGTTCGAAAGATAATTCGAAGGATGATTTTAATAATACCCTTATTACTGAATACTATCAGGGAAGAAAATTTGAAGAAGCCAACAAAGGGATGAGAAATATCAAGAAACGTCTCTATATGGATGGTGATATTTTGATGGGAGAAGTTACTTTCGAATTCGATGATATTACAAAGCTCGGATTTTTTCGCTATAAAGGATCTGGTCCGTACATGTATTATACGATAAGCGACGGTTATTTTACAAGCGGGCAGTTTGAATCAACGAATGGCACTTACGGCGATGAGAAAACAATGCCGGTGATCTTCTGGGATGCAAATGCAAAAGATTTTTATCTCAAGGTCGGACTTTCAACTCCTAATGTTGTGCACCACTCTCTTGCAAAATATTACAAAGACTGGGCGAAGAAGCAATAAAGTTAATCCGACGCATCTAACTCCTTGCAGATATCCAAGGCTCTTTCAAGAGGAGCATTCTCATCAAGTATTTCAAATTTGAATCCGGGTGAATCGCAATTTGCATTTATATTATGGCCTATGAATGGTCGTAAGGCTATTCCTCCATGAAGCGTAACAATTCTATCACAATCATCTTCAACTTTTTCCCAAAGAGTTTGAATAAGCGTCGTAAGATCTGCAGCCGCTTCGAGCAATATAACTTCAGCAGTTGAATCAGTAGCCATTGCTTCAAATACCAACGGAGCATAATTTTGCGGCTTGATCTGATCGCGATATAGTTTGGTTCGTAAAGGTGAAAGATCGGTAGCTGCCTCGTTGTGCAATACCACACCAATATTAGCGAAGAGATCGCCTCCACTTTCAATTCCATCCATTACTTTACAGTAGTGCTTTAATGCTTGAAGTCCGATCCAATATCCGCTTCCTTCATCTCCGAGCATTCTTCCCCAGCCGCCGATCTTTACGACTTCGCCATCCTTCTTCTTAGCTATAGCCACACTGCCTGTACCTGCAATAAGAAGAATTCCTGAAGTATCATAAGGATATGCTGTTGCCAAAGTAAAAGAGGAATCGCTTTCAATGTGCAATTTCAGATTCGGCAAATACAATTCATTCCTCAGAGCTTT
>JANYLL010000323.1 GCA_025357895.1 Ignavibacteriota bacterium | reverse complement strand
TTACGCACGCGCGAAATTCTCCTTTAAAACCGAAGAGTCCGCCATGGCGGCGGACTCTCTTCATGTTTTCTGAAAATGGGTCGTATTTCATCCTGCAAAAATACGAAATAATAATCCTTTTGTCAAGGTGCTCAAACGATGTTTTTATTAACAATTTATCCACACCCGATTAAGAACTAAGACTCCCTTCTCAGTCCACAGCACTCATCGCTCAGCACTATTTATCATGTACCAGTTTCACCGTCTTCACCTTGCCGCCAATAGTTGAAAGTCTGACATAGAGTGAACCTCCAGGTAAGCCCTTTCCATCCAATGTCCATCGGACATCACCTGCCGAGAAAAATCTATTTTCGGTATAAAGCTGCTTTCCAAGAACATCGAAGATTTCGAGTTTCACCATCATCGCATCAGCAATCGAAGTTCCGATAGTTGTTTGGTCGCTAAATGGATTTTTCGTTGCATTTAGATTTCCAAGTCCATGAATATTGCTCATGGTTGCAACAACTCCATTTTGTCCTCGAAGAATTGAAAAACCAATTTGATCGATGGTTACCACCGAGGTATCTATTGGTCTTTTAACAGAATCACTACCTACAGAATCACGCCAAATGTTAACTTCTTGATCTCGAATAAATTTGCGTTGTTGCACAAGATATTTTATTTTGTCGGGGCATCGATTGTTTTTAACTAAATAATCAAATATGGCTATTAAACCATTATAATCCTTCCCCCTTCCAGGAGTAAGATATTGAAATGTGCTGAACATTGCATTCACATCCCGACAATAATAGATTGTATCTGAATTGTAATAAAGTACTTTAAATAACCATTGGCGAAATTCTAACCACCTCGAGTTTGAAATATCCATCCCGTCGACATCAGTTGCTAATTCATCAAATGCCCATCCAGGTGACCCATAGTTGGCTATGAAATGCTTAAACCCACATTGTTCTACAAAAAGATGAAATGTATCATTACTTTTTTTATAACTGCTTGGTATTCCATCTTCCCAATATTTATGAGCTATCTCTGTGAGATTGAAACAATAAATGTCAGATGTGTCTTGAACCAGTGACTGGATTTTATCATCGCCTTTGTCTTTAACACTGGAAGTTGTTACTAAGACGATTTGTCCAGAAGTCGAACTTTGAGAAGTATTATTATGATCTATTGTGTCGAAAGCAGCTACATTGATAGGTGCTGGATTCGTACTTGGATCAATTAATGTATCTCCTATTAAGAACCATCTTCCACTAGTATTTGCAGCCCATTGTCCATATCCATTCGCGTCAATTGTTTCGAGTTCATAAAAATCTAAAATACCAGTTGTATTGTCACGTTGCGATATCTTCGAAGGATTATCGAGAAAATTATACGGCACCGGCGTAATAAAACCCTGCCCCCACCCCGCCCCCTGCATCAAAAAAACAAATGCAAATTGCAGTGCAAGCATAGCGATCAGCCTTTCTGCGAAATGTCCGCTAAATCCTGTGTGTGTGTTACGGTTTTAATCATAATGATTTTTTTCTTAAAAAAATAATGAATGTGGACGAATGATTAATTAAAAAGGTACGTATCGGCTGGAGTTTAGGGGAAGTTTTGTCTTCGCCGAAAATTCACGGTCTCATACCATGTACAAATATAACACATCATTTGTCTGAGCCTTGATGTAACGTGAGTTTTCAGAATATATAAGTATAATTGCTTCTTCCTGATAGCCATGAATGTCCGTCCTACTATAAGATAAAATCATGGTTCAAGCAACACCTCTCTCTTTTCTCCGTAATTTCGCAGTCATACATTTACACATCTATTAACTCATGACATATTTTCACACAACTAAAATCATTGCCGCCGTTTCATTATTTTTTATGGCAGCGGGCTGCAGTTCTTCATCAAAGAGCACTAATAATTCAACAACTACTACTAGTAGTACTACAACTACAACAACAACTACGACGATGACTAAATCTACTGAACCTCAGATCATTACCACAGCTTCGGGTTTGCAATACGTTGATTATAAGATCGGCGATGGGGCAATGCCAATCAAGGGGCAGACGATTACCGTTAATTACACAGGCATGCTTACCGATTCATCGAAATTTGATTCGAATGTTGATCCAAAATTCGGTCATGTTGAGCCGTTCCAAACTCCTATCGGAGTCGGCAGAGTTATTAAAGGATGGGATGAAGGTATGGTAACGATGAAGGTCGGCGGGAAACGCAAGCTTATTATTCCTTACCAGCTCGCCTATGGTGAAGCAGGTCATCCACCTGTCATTCCAGCCAAAGCAACGTTGATCTTTGATGTTGAACTTCTCGGCATAAAATAATGGTGCATCAGCACCATCATCACGAACACCATTTCACTGCCGGTGAAATGGTGCGCGATATCGTCATCGGCATGTCCGATGGCTTGACCGTACCGTTCGCACTTGCAGCGGGTTTGACGGGCGCGATCGATACTTCTGCAATTATTATTACAGCAGGTTTAGCAGAGATAGCCGCCGGTTCCATAGCAATGGGGCTTGGCGGCTATCTTGCTGCTAAGAGTGATGCTGATCATTATGTAAGTGAACGTAAACGGGAAGAACAGGAAATTATCAACGTTCCGCAGATCGAAAAAAATGAAGTCATAGAAATATTCGAAAAATACGGTCTCACAAAAAAAGACAGTACATTAGTTACCGAAAGTCTTGCGGAGAATCCGAAACACTGGGTGGATTTTATGATGCAGTTCGAGCTTGGTTTGGATAAACCCGATCCCAAACGCGCCAGAACGAGCGCATTCACTATTGCAGGTTCTTATATTGCAGGAGGATTTATTCCTCTCTCCCCGTATCTTTTCATGCCAAGTGCCAGATCGGCGCTGAATGTTTCGGTGATCGTGACGCTTATTGCTCTTTTAATTTTCGGATATATCAAAGGCAGATACACCGGTTCTCATCCCATCCGCAGTGGCTTACAGACGATGCTCATCGGCGGTCTGGCAGCAGGGGCTGCGTTTTTATTGGCGAGATTGATCTCGTAATACATCAGGTAATATGTCATTGTGAATGGAGCGAAGCGTAATGAAGAATCCCGTGATGGTAACACAAAATTTTCCGAAAGTTCAGTTCAGCCATCACGGGATTCTTCACTGCTCAATAATCGCCGGCGATGATTGACTTCGTTCAGAATGACATATAATTTGTAATGTCCGCCCCACCTACCAAAAATGGATTCACTTGCAAACTCCTAAAACTTCCTTATTTTTGTCTTTTCACATTCATCGCCAAACATTATGAAAAACTTCCTGAAGTGGGGCATTTACATAACGGCAGTAAATATCGTCTTTATGCTGGTCGGATATTTCGCCGGACTTTCGACTTCGCCGGCCGGCAGATACATGGGGTGGGTTGCAGGGCTTATCTCCTTAGTTATGTTATTTTTCGGGATCCTTGAAAAGAAAAAACAGGATCCTGCGGATTTCACCTTCGGCAGAGGATGGGTTGAGGGAGTGCTGATCTCGCTTATTGCATCGGTATTCGTTGCAATATTCTTCTATATTTATGCCGATATCATTAATCCTGAAATGATGGAGTATGCCCGCTCCGAAGCGCAAAAAAGAATCAATGCAGGCACGATGCCAAAAGAGCAGATCGAACAGGCAAAGAAAATGGTCGATCTCTTTACTTCTGCTCCGATACTTGCAGTCATGACGTTAGTCATGTACACCATATTCGGAATGATCATGTCCCTGATCTTTACTCCGATCGTCAGAAGTATGGGTGGGAATAGCAATACATCGGTGGAGTCGGTGTAAGTTTCCTGTCATTCCGAACGTAGTCCGCCGCGGCGGACGTAGTGGAGAATGACATACATACCCTAAACCCAAAGCACTGGTTTCGTTGTTTGCCTTAGTACAATTATGAAAATCAGAATTCTCATACTTTCATGGGCAGTACTGCCTATCTATTTTTTTG
>JANYLL010000300.1 GCA_025357895.1 Ignavibacteriota bacterium | reverse complement strand
AAAATTTTTCCTATCCGGTGTAATTGAAACATCAAATAGCTCCATCGGAACATTCCATAGCATTTTGAGTTTGAAAGAAAAAGTCGAACATCATGGAGTCCCCTCGCTGGGGAAAAAAGCAAAGAAAGCATTAGAATTAGTAAAGTTCTTGTATAAAGAGCCTATAATGAGTGCAATGCGAATTCAAACATTATTGAATATTACCCCTGCGACAACTTACTCATTGATTAATGATTTTGAACGGATAGGAATCCTTAAAGAGTTAACAGGCTCCAAACGAAATAGAATTTATGTATTTGAGGATTATTTGAATATTTTCGATGCAACTCGTCACAGTTAATATCCTTGACCGGATGTAGGCTGGTATCAGATCCGCAAAGCCTTAGAAAAAAGAAATGAAAGCGGCGATTTTCCTCCTGTCAGCTTCGAAGCATTTCAAACAGCATATAAAGCGCTAACGGAAAAGCTTCAGCCGATGGTATATGAATTGGGATTTTTGAGGGGTGAGGCTTTCATTAAATAACATCGCCCTTCCGGGCTTGAAAATAATAAATATATATCTTTCCCCAACGTTACGCTTCGCTTCACGTTGGGCTACGGGCATATCGCCCCTACGGGACTAAGAGATTTATTTTTTTTTCTTCGCCTTAGCTTCATGATACGCAAGGCTTGCCTTCACAAATTCTCTGAATAGCGGATGCGATTTTGTTGCACGGCTTTTAAGCTCAGGGTGAAATTGCGCTCCGATAAAAAACGGATGCACGTCATGAGGCAATTCGATCATCTCCACTAATTTCCCATCGGGAGAAACGCCGCCGAAGATCATCCCGTTTTTTTCAAGTAACGGGCGGAATGCATTATTCACTTCGTAACGATGACGATGACGCTCATTAATAAACTGATCTTTGTAAATTTTATGGGCAAGCGTACCCCTTTTCAGAATACAAGGATAGCTTCCAAGTCGCATTGTACCGCCTTTTGTCAAGACCTTCTTCTGGTCGAGCATCATGTCAATGACATTCTCTTTCGTATCTTTGAATTCGGCAGAATTTGCTTGTTTTAATCCACAGACATTTCGCGCATATTCAATTACTGCACACTGCAATCCTAAACAAATACCAAAGAAGGGAATATTATTTTTACGGATATATTCAATTGCTTTGATCTTGCCTTCGACACCTCGCGAACCAAATCCCGGTGCGATCAGCACTCCGTCAATTCCTGCAAAATCGGCAGTAACGGATTTTTTCTTTTCAAGTTCTTCGGCATTGATCCAGATAAGCTCGACCTTTGCATCATTCTCCGAACCGGCATGAATAAAAGCTTCACTGATGGATTTATACGCGTCTGCAAGCTGAACGTACTTCCCTACAAGCCCGATGCGCACATGCTTCTTAGGATGTTTTACATGCTCAACAAATTTCCGCCATTTTGCAAGGTCTTGTTTGGTATTGGTTTTAAGCCCGAGCTTTTCGAGGACGATCTGATCAACCTTTTCTTTGGCAAAAGTGAGCGGCACATCGTAGATCGTACTTGCATCCCTGGCTTCGACAACGGCACGGGACTCAACATTACAGAAAAGTCCGATCTTTTCTCTTGCGCTTTTTGAAAGCGGTTCTTCGCATCTGCAAACAAGCACATCAGGCTGTATGCCAAGTTCAAGAAGCTGTTTAACCGAATGCTGCGTAGGCTTGGTCTTTAGCTCCCCTGCGCTCGTTATGTAGGGTACAAGCGTCAGATGAATAGAAAGGCAATGCTGTTTCCCAACTTTCTGCATCAATTGGCGCATAGCCTCGAGGAACGGAAGCGATTCGATATCACCGACTGTTCCGCCGATCTCCGTGATTACTATGTCATATTCCCCCGTCTCTGAAAGCGTCATCATCCGGCGGCGAATTTCATCTGTTATATGGGGAATAACCTGAACCGTAGCGCCGAGATAATCACCGCGTCGTTCGCGCTGAATTACTTCGTTGTAAACCTGCCCTGTTGTTGTATTATTTGCGCGGGACATGCTGACATCAAGATAACGCTCGTAATGACCTAAATCAAGATCGGTCTCGGCTCCGTCATCGGTAACATACACTTCGCCATGCTGATACGGCGACATCGTGCCGGGATCGACATTGATATAAGGATCGAACTTTTGGATCGTTACGCGAAAGCCGCGAGCCTTCAGGAGAAGACCTAAAGAAGATGAGACTATTCCTTTGCCGAGCGAGCTTACGACGCCGCCGGTGATGAAAATAAATTTTGTCTGCTTACCGTACTGTTTTTTTGCCACGCTTTTAGTTTATCCGCTATGAAAGTACGGACTCAAAAATACGGAAGTTTTCCCTTGCTTTTTTGGAAACGGAAAAAAAAAGCTTAATTCCAAGTCAAAAAAAACCAGCAATTCGGAATTGGCGCCCAATAGTATCTATCTATATTCATTCGCATATCTTTACGAGACACTGTGGATTTTTCTTACCTATAAGTGAAAACCGGATAACGTATTACTGCGTATATCAACTATGAAAAATAGACATAATGCTATGAAAAAAACAATTCATTCCTTCCAATATTTTTTCTGTTTGTGTATTTTGAGTGTTACTATCTTTATTGGGCGATCTACTCTTGCTCAGGGCGGAGCACCGATGATCACAGATGATTCCGATACTCCGGGTGACGGGAAATGGGAGAATAATGTCGGCTTTATTTTTGAGGGAAGCAAGAATGATTATAGAAAAACTTTTCCTTTTATTGATATCAATTATGGAGTAGGCGAACACATCCAACTGAAAGCCGAATTAAATTGGGTGGCAGAAAAGGGAGACAACTTAGCAAATAAATTTGACAACATTACTTTAGGCTTCAAATACAGCTTTCTTGATGAAAAGGAAGCAGGATTTTCGCTTTCTGTTTACCCTCAGCCGATTATTTCATTTAATTCTGAGGATGGAGTCAAGTCAACTGCTTTCGGAGTTATTCTGCCGGCCGCAATTAGCAAAGAGATCGCGGGATTCGGCTGCAATTTTCAGGCAGGTTTCCAAGTTCTCGGTAAAAAATCTGAATTATTTTTTGGTTTATGTATAGAGCGTGAGATCGGCGAGACGTTCACATTGCTTGGAGAGTTGCACAGCACGTTCGGCAGAACAAAAGATTTGCTTACTACCGGAGATGAAGAAACGTTTTTTAAAGCCGGGACATTTATAAATCTCGGAACCCATATCAAATTATCCGAGGACTACATCATCCTTGCAGCTATAGGTAAAGATATTGAATCGGCTCCGATTTCATCCGCCGATGCTAATTTTTACGGGTTCATAGGTCTGCAACTGAAAATGTGATAAACTGTGCTTTGGTGTTGTTAGCAGATTGATATATTTTCCACCTGCTGATAAAAAAGTGACATCTGAATCTCTCCCCGCTCAAGAAGAAGCATATTCTTTACGAGGATTAGTACTGTATTTCCTAAAGCTCGGCACGATCGGGTTCGGAGGACCCGTGCCACTTGCCGGCTACATGGAGCGCGATCTTGTCGAAAAGCGAGGATGGGTCACTAAAGAAGAATATATCAAGGGTCTTGCATTCAGTAAATTAGCTCCGGGCCCATTCGCCACTCAGCTTGCTCTCTATATCGGTTTCATTCGAAGTAAGATATTAGGGGCAACACTGGTCGGCATTTTCTTTATTCTCCCTTCTTTTCTCATCGTCGTTGGACTTGCCATAGTCTATAAAGAATATGGAGAAATGCCTTGGATGTCTGCGGCATTTTATGGAGTTAGTGCTGCAGTGCTGGGTATCATGGTGCGTTCTGCATATAAATTAAGCCGCACAGCATTAGGATCAAATATATTGCTTTGGATTCTTTTTGCTATTTCAGCTATCAGTACAGCGCTTCTCAAAGGAGAACCGATTTGGCTTTTGCTCGCTGCCGGTGTGATCAATTTATTATATTTTTCACGAAGCACAATATTTTCCCGAAAGCGTCTTCATCTTTGGATACCGCTCTATATTCTTGATGCTATCCCTGTGGTTACAGGCTCGCGATCTTTCGTAGATCTTTTTCTCTACTTCATTCAAGCAGGCTCGGTGGTCTTTGGAAGCGGACTTGCTATAGTACCCTTTCTTTACGGAGGTGTAGTTCAGCAAAATCATTGGTTAACCAATAAGCAATTTGTTGACGCAGTGGCAGTTGCAATGATCACACCCGGTCCGGTCGTTATAACGGTTGCATTCATCGGTTATCTCATCGCTGCGCTGCCTGGAGCCATTGCTGCAGCTCTTGGAGTGTTTCTGCCTGTCTACCTATTCGTGATCCTTCTCACACCCTTATATGAGCGAATAGCTAAACGACCGGGGATCAACGCCTTCATCATGGGAGTTACAGCAGCAACGACAGGGGCAATTCTTGGGTCATTATATAATCTTGGATTACAAACGCTTATTGATATTCCTTCGGTGGTAATTGCTGTGGTGACCGTAATTTTGCTTTTCCGGTTTAAAATACCAGAGGTGATTATTGTTTTGGCTGCAGCAGGAGTTGGGCTATTGTTACAATAGCCATATAATCCTATCGCGATTCCAACAACTTCCTATCTACATCCCTCGTATCGCCAACAACAACCCAGTTGAAATTCCTATAATATTTATTTGCAATGCGCTGAATATCTTCTCCTTTAACTGTTGCCAGCTTATCAAATGCAATAAATGCATTACGCCATGAACCAGTTAGTATCTGTGCCTGACCCAGCGCTCCTGCTTGCTCAGCCGTCGTTTCTTGTTTAAGGTAATTACTGGTTGCCCATTTTGCCACATTCCCTTTGATAGCAGATTCGAGCAACGTATTTTGCTGAAAGAAATCCACATCTTTATAGATCAATCTGATCGCGCTATCCACATACGGAGTCTGGAAAGAAATCATTTCGACCGAAGACCGTCCATCGAGATCATCATTATTCGGAGCATAAGCAAGATTCGTTTGCACTCGCAGGTGCTGAAAAAGAAATCCACCGAAAAAATTGCGTACGCGAATATATGGATAATAATCCGGATCACCTTTACTTGGAATTCTATGATAACCTACGACATATTTTGTGGGCAGCTTTCTATCAAACGAAGGGAAATATACACCCGGCGAATTTGATTTGGCAGGAATGGGGATCTCAGGCTGAGCGAATATACCCTGAGGCAATGAAGTCAGACCCCCATTCCTCATTTTTTTCTCTAACTCAGAACGAGTTATATTTCCTACGACAACTAAAAGCATTCTGGATTTGACCATGATCGACTTGTAGTGAGCAAGTATCTTCTCCGGTGTCTGAGCTTCAAGGGTTTCTTTCGTAGGTCTTCTTCCATAGGGATGCCCTAAAAAATAAATTGAATCGAGAATTATTCGGGAAAGCGCATCCGGATTATTTCGCCCACCCTGAAAATTTACAAGAGCATTGTGCTTTAGATTCTGGAACTCGACCTGATCGACAACAGGATGCACGATAATTTCTGAAAAGAACTTCCATGTGGTATCAAAGCTCTCTCGCGTTGAACGCATGGTAAGTACTGAATAATCACGACCGTCGCTTCCGACAATAACCGAACCCAAACGTAATTGCACACGGCGAAACCTTTGCTTTGAGGTTAATTCCGTACCGCTTTCGGGAATAAGATTCATTGCAAAATATTCCGTTGCCGCAGGTTCATTCGGGGCAATGATGCTGGTGCCGCCTTTTATAAAAAGAACCGCAGTCACTACTGCGGCTTCTTTACTTTCACGAAGAAGAACGTCAATGCCATCGACGGTAAATTCCTGAACATCGGTGATCGAAGCGTCGTCATTTGTGGGATGAGCGAAAGCTTGCTTGCTTTGACCATGAAGCAGAGTGAGAAATAAAAGAAATCCTGTAAGAAATATTTTCATCGGTTGGAATAAAAGATCATTTTGGATTGAAGGCACTATGGCTTAACTTCGAAGGTTCAAGCTTCAGGTGTGATGCAGAATTCTGGTCTATTGCAAGACCCAGGATGTACGGCTTATTTGTTAAATACCTGTCGATATATGATTTGATATCTTTTCGATTCACCTTTGCAAGATTATTCAGATAATCTTCATAGTAATCAAGCCCTGTTGACGCCCACCAGAATGCGATATTTTTAGAAAATTCAGAAAGGTTTTCGCTGTCAAAGAGAATGCGGCTGCGAAGTATAGCTTTTGAAGTTTCTAATTCTTCATCGGTAAAATAGTGTGGATCCGTGAATTTATCAAATTGCTGCCAAAAAATACGCATCGCATCAACTAAACGGTCAGGTGTAGCAATAATATCTCCCTGGATCGGACCGGCAAGCCGCTGAGTATAGTACCAGAAATTAGATCCGGTTGCGATGCCAGATTCCATCAGTGATTTCGTAAACTCGTGTTCTGTTTGGCGAATGATCTCACTGAAAACGTCCGCTGCGTACGTAGCTTTATCGTCAATTCCTATCGAAGGTCCATGCCAACGAACTTCCACTGCAGCTGTGGGCTGATCAACATAATCTACTACATACCCTATCTTTTCGATCGGTGGTATGACCGGAGCCGGATCTTTCTTGAAGGGATCAGGTCCTTCCTTCCAATCGGAAAAATATTTTGGTATAAGTTTTTTTATTTCGCTCGTTTTGACATCGCCGGCAACAATAAGTAATGAGTTATTCGGAATATAATATTTTTTCTGGATCATCAGCATTTTCTCGCGCGTTGCTGCATTGATTGCCGGTCTAACTCCGAGCGGTTCTTTCCTATTCCAGAGATTATCCCATAATTTTTGGGACATGGCACGGGTAAAATTAAAATATGGGTTTGCTTCGTTGCGATCGAATTCTCCGTTAACAACGGTGATCTGATTCTCAAGTTCGGATTGTTTAAATAGAGGCGAAGTTATAGCGACTGCCATAAAATCCAATCCCTTTTCTAAATTTTGTTTTGGAAGCGTAAAATAATATTGGACGTTCTCTTCATGGGTTTCGCCATTATAAACGATCCCAAGCCTGTCAACACGATCCAAAAAGTCATCTTCGCTTGTATCGCGCTTATTTGCTGTAAAGAACATATGCTCATAAAGATGGGAAAGTCCATTTATCTCCGGCGTTTCAGTGAACGAGCCATTCTTTACCGCAACCTCAATCGTTACGATGGGCGTCAGGTGATTCTCGCAGACGAGCACTTCCAAGCCGTTGTCAAGTTTGAATCGCGTCCAGGGAGGAAGTTGTGCGAGGGAAGAAGAGTAAATCGCTATGAGAGAAACAAAAACCGACAATCTTTTCATATTCAAATATACTACCTCTTTTGAGGATTGTTTCATTGATAATCTATCATCATCTTTAACGGTGCATTTCCAAAGACAAATCCCATCGCTGCTCGATCAAAAGCTGACCCCATAACAATTCTTCGGGCTTTTGTTCAGTAAGTTGGAAACCCAATCGTTCATAAACTATACGTGCAGCAGCAAGTTTGTTTACAGTCCAAAGGAAGATATTTTCGTATTTTTTTACTTTGCAATAATCTAAGAACTTCTGCATCAATACTTTTGCAATTCCTCTTCCTCTTACTTCCGGCTCTATGAGAAGCCACCTAAGTTGTGCAGTTTGCTCGTTGGTTTCTACTAAACCGATACATCCAATGAATTTTCCATCGGACTCAGCGATCCAAAGGTGCTCGATTGTTCCTACAAGGGTCTCTGCTACATAATCTCCGAACGATCCATCAAAATTATATTCTTCTTCGTAAACAATTCGATGGCGTGCGATGATTTGTGTAATATCTTCGGTTGTTATTGTATCTCTGATGAGTATTTGCTGCACTACTTTCTCGAAAAATTTACAAGTTTTAGAATTAGAGCGTCTTGCAAGTCATTAATCTCGCGTGTCGGAATCGTATAGTTGTTTACCATAAAGCTAAAGGCAAGTAATTCATCGTCCTTTGTTCTTACATAACCGCTCAAGCATCTGATGCCTGTTAAAAAACCGGTCTTGGCATGAACATTTCCTGTTGCGCCACTGCCCTTGAGACGCTCAGAGAGCGTACCGTCTATCCCCATCACAGGAAGCGAGGTATCGAATGCCGGGAATATATTTGTTTGCCTCTGCATAACGCGCAAGAGTGCAACAATTTCACCGGGGGAAATGAGATCCATGCGTGAAAGTCCGGAGCCGTCATGCAAAGCTATTTTTTCAATATCCAGACCTAAAGAAGAAAGATAATTTTTTACTCCAATAATTCCGGATTCCCAATTTCCTTTTCCTAACATTTCCTTTCCGATCGTACGAATGATCTGCTCCGAATAAAAATTCTGAGATTTTTTATTTATAATCTTAATGATTTCACTCATTGGCGGACTCGTATACTGACAAAGAGTCTGGGCATCTTCATAATCGATCTTTTCATCAAGTTCTGCTGATGTCATAGTCCCGCCGGTGATAGAGAATCCGCGATACTCAAGCATTTCACGAAAAACCGTCGCAGCATAAAGAGGCGCATTTTCTACAGAAAGCTGTTCGTGAACACCGGTTGCTCCGCGGTCTATTGTCCCCGAAATAGAAATGGTATTCTCTCCGGCGTCACGCGATACTTTGATCGTATTTGTCGGAAGATAGACTGCCGCCACGGAAGAATCTTTTCCCATGCTTTTACTCGTTCTCTTTGGATCGTGAGTAATAGCGGTATTATCGACAGTAAAAAATTCCGTTTGCGGTACCGTTTCATAGAGTGCCTTTGAACCACTTTGCAAGCCCGGCGTAACGGAAACGCTCACGGAGTTATCAGCAAAAGCAAGACCGTTTGACGCAGTTGCAAAATAAAAAGGCAGATCTTCGATTGCCCACCCTTCAGGATATAATTCGTCAGAAAAATAATTTGGATCGACGACGATCGCACCGTCTATCTTTTCGATACCAAGTTTTTCCAGGGAGTCTGCCCACCGATCAAAAATATACGTAGGGTCTTTATCCGGAAACATAGACGGTGACCCAAATGTAGGGTCGCCGCTGCCGCGAATAATAAGATCCCCTTTCAAAACACCTCGATGAATTTCCCCATCGGTCACAAGTTTTGTCACATAATGGTAATCAGGTCCGAGTGTTCCGAGCGCAGCCGCAGTAGTAAGTAGTTTTAGGTTTGAAGCGGGCAAAAAATTTTTATTCTCATTCTGATGGAAAAGTGATTCGCCGGTTTTGATCGATTTCACTTCAATACCGATAAATGAATTGGCTAATCTGGGATCATTAATGTCATTTTCGATGCTTTGTTGAAGTCTCCCAAGTGCCAGAACCTCTTGAGATGATTTGACTTGGCTCGGAGCTGTTTGGGGTTGAGAATGGCAAATGGTCAGTGGGAAGATGCAAAAAACAATTACCGCTACGTAGAGACGCGATATTATCG
>JANYLL010000266.1 GCA_025357895.1 Ignavibacteriota bacterium | reverse complement strand
GGAATTTAAACACGAAATAGTGATTGAATCGGATGGCAAACCTAAAGTTTACATTAAATCAGAAAATGGAACAATCGACAAACTGATTACTGATAGACAGCTAGTGCGCCTTCCAATTTTTGCAGATCTGGGCGTCCTACTTTTGAATCTCTAAGTGTATAATCTTTTGCCTCTATCGGGTAATTATCACCTCTTATAAGTCCATCAAGTTGATAAACTGTTTCACTATAGATGCCTCTTTCAAATTGGTTGTATTCGATATCCTTATTCAGGACAAGTTTTAGAACAGCAGAGACAAGCATTTCATATGCCTGCCCAGCTTTACTTGGATAAAAGCCAAATATACCAAAGAACAAATCATCTATAGTAGATTTTTGATACTTTGTATTATCGTCCATCTTCTTTCCCCTTACACATCCAAATTCCGCACAGACATTGCATTTTTCGCTGGTGAAGGAGCGCCTTCGCTCTAATTCGTCGCCCGTGAAAGTATTAAACCCTACTTCGTCTCAAAAAGATTGTTTGTTTTAAAACTCCTCACTAAAATAATCAGAGTCGATCTTCTTCACGACATACGTTTCGGATGCTGCGACTCCAACGTTATGCTCAATCATTAATTCTGCAAGCATTTCGCCGTCGATGAGCACAACACGTTTGTCGATGTTCTTTACATAGGAAGTAGCGCCGTCACTGAAAGTTGAAGTTGTTATCATGACGCCTTTCTTTGCGCGCTGCCCCTCTAAGGCTCCGACAAATGCCTGAACGTCTGGTCGTCCCACCGATCCTTGCCAGCGTTTTGCCTGGATGTAAACAGAATCGAGTCCGAGTTTATCTTCTTTAATAACGCCGTCAATTCCTCCGTCATTGGTCTTTGCCGTAATCTCACCAGCATCGATTCGCGAACCGCCGTAACCCATTGCCAGAAGCAGATCAACAACGAGAGCTTCAAAGAAAGTGGGTGAGCATGATTTAACCGTTGAAAGAATATCCTGTGCAAGACTTCTTTTCATTATCAGATATTCTTCTTGCATGACCTCTGTCGGAGTCCTGACGGTCTCAGCTTGAGTCTGCGTTTCCTCTACGATTTTTTCCTTCTTACTCGAAGTAAACTCCTTAATGCTGTCATACTGCTTCAGAAAGCGCAGGTCGATTCGCTCAGGATTCTTCGCAAGCACTCCTCTGCCCGTATCAGTGATCCTATATACTCCTCTTGCCGGGGAATCGATGAGGCCGGCGTGCTTGAAGTACGTGAATACCCATGCCACCCTATTTGGGAATCGGCGCGCTCTTTGGCTCGGTAGCATTTCCTTTAGCTCATCTTCCGTGAGTTCATACTTCTTCGAAAGATATTCATTAATATCTTTGGACTTTCTTTCCTTGCCATCTCCTAGAAAGGTGAGTATAGGAAGCATCATCGACTGGAAATCAGGTATAGCCATGTGGTTAGTAAATTGTCACCAAAAATACGCAACTCCTTCTAAGCATCAATGAAAACCGATTGGGCATCCATTTAGCTTTTCCCATACCTAAAAAAATTGCAACTACCTCCTCTCCATTTCTTTCCCAATGCCATCGAAGATTGAATAGTTAAGGTACTTATTTTCGAACTGAACTTCATTCATTATCTCATTGCCCTGAAGGTCCAGGCGTTCGGTTTTTAGCTGGATCTCCGTAGTCGAATCGGATGTTGCCGTCGCGTCTAAGCTGAGAACATAGAGATAGCTAGGGTTTGGCGGCGGAGCACTGAGCACTTGACTTACCATTGGGGAAATAAACGGACCGATATAATCATGATGTTCATGGTAGCGCTCATTATGATGAAACTGGTTTCTGCTATCTCTTCCCCCCCTATTCTGCGAGTTTTTTGTATCGTTCTTCGAAGAATCTTTTTTATGATCTTGCGAATCGTCATCCGATGAATTTGCAATAAGATAAATAATGCCGACAATAAGTATGATCGCCAGCACAACGAGGATCACTGTTCCGACAGATGGTCCGGCATTATCTACTTCCGATTGTTTTTGTTCTTCGGGAAGTTTTGTTGGGCTGTTCATCTCGAAGTTTGCACTACCTGCGGCAGGATCGTTATAAGTAAGAACATATCCGCGCTTTTGAAGTGAAACAATGGCTGCATTATATGCAACTCTGGCCTGAGCATGTACTGTGATCGTATCTTTATAAGGAAGCGAATCGTAGGCATCAAGATACTTCGTCGTCCGCACAGGAGCACTGCAACCAACTATCGAATAGAAAGCGAAACAAAATGAAACTGCTATGGTAACGCTTTTTAATGTGGGGAATTTCATATTCGCACAAGTGATCTGTGATGGCATAAACTACATTGCAGCGCGAACAAAGATTCATGAGAAGAAATGAAATATTTTTCATTGGCGATAAAGAATATATCTCTAAAATTTAGGCAGTGTGTGTGATCCACATCAGAAATACAAGATGTGTGCCCCGTGATGAAGGTTTCACGTATAACAAGGGGTTTGTAACGTCTTCATGCAATAATACGAAGGAAGAGGTGAGAGCTATTCTGAAATCCGTAAAAAAACGGAACGCAAAAGGATATGTAGGTGTATATTTGTATTGATCGTTATGCAAAAGGTTGCCGACTTGTTGTTATCGAAATTATTAACGATAAGATAATATTGCC
The DNA here is from genome assembly GCA_025357895.1 of Ignavibacteriota bacterium. Classification (GTDB taxonomy): domain Bacteria; phylum Bacteroidota; class Ignavibacteria; order Palsa-1295; family Palsa-1295; genus PALSA-1296. Next base: position 43,429 of record JANYLL010000266.1, on the reverse strand, counting down.
GTAATAAACAGAAAACCTCAGGTATGTATTTTTGGCAAATTTTTCCTTGATTTCCTTGATTCTACAGAACAACACATGCAGCTTTCTGTTAAGACTTTTCTGATCTTCCTGATCGGCTTTTACATTTTTGTCGGAGCAAACCTTGGCGCCCAAACCCTGGAAGGCGGCTACATCTCTCGGCAATCAATTACTAAAGGTGAAAAACAGCAGTTCTATATTTCCAGTGGTTTGGATACGATCGATCTGAAGATCTTCCGTCTCGGAGCGGTAAAAGAACCTGTTCTTACACTTCATTCCCTTAGAGGCGGATTTCAAACTGTTCCCGATAGCGTATATACGAAAGGATGCGGATGGAATGCAACCGCAGAAGTATTGATCCCTTTCGATTGGAAACCGGGAATTTACGAAGCCGATTTTCCGGTCTTGAACGGCACAAAGAAAATAATTTTCGTTGTGAAAGAAAAAGAATTAGGCTCTTTCTCGAAAGTAGTAGTATGCCTAACGGTCAATACATATCAGGCATATAATAATTGGGGCGGAAAAAGTCTTTATAATTTTAATTCCACTGATAAGATCGCAGCCTACAAAGTTTCCTATAACAGACCCATCACTAATGACAGCGGATTAGGATATTTCCGATGGAGCAATAAATTTGTGCAATGGGCAGATAAAGAAAAAATTCAGGTAGAGTATTGCACAAATCTCGATCTTGACCGCGACCCTCATTTTTTAGATCACTATAAAGTTTATATAACCGTAGGACATGATGAATACTGGTCACGTAAGGAAAGAAACGCTTGTCAGAGCTTTGTTAATCACGGAGGGAGAATGATGATCCTCTCAGGCAATACCTGCTGGTGGCAGGTGCGCCATGAAGATAATCTGCACACACTTGTATGCTATAAAGGATTTAAGAACGATCCACTTCATCCGAAACAGGATTCTATTGTTACCTGCATTTGGGAGCGCTGGCCGGTAAGCGATACGGAAAATGTCCTAACGGGAGTAAATTTTGATCAGGGCGGATATGTCAATAACGGAAGCACACTTGTAAAATCCATGGGCTATGGAGGCTATACTGCTTACCATACGCATCATTGGATATATAATGGCACAAATATTCATGACGGCGAAATATTCGGTTATAGTTCTTCGATCGTTGGTTATGAAACCGACGGAACACCTTTCCATTGGGTTGGCGGATATCCGAAAATAACAGGCGAACATAAGACTCCAAAAAATTTCTGTATTCTGGGGATATCCACAGCCAATAGACCCGGAAATGCTAACCATGCAACAATGGGATATTATTCAACTCACTCAGGGGGAGCGGTCTTCAATGCTGCAACAACCAATTGGGTTGATGGACTTTATCCGGTAGCCGATCCTGTCGTCGCGCAGATTACGCGCAATGTGTTAAGACGATTTACGAATATCTATCCACTACCTCCGCATATCGTGTCGTTCGCTCCTGTACGCATCAATCAGGATTCAATTAATCAGGAATCTGTCTTTCTCGGAAGAAGAGTTCTTCCTTTTAACCCTGATATCGCTGATACATTTATGGTCCATGCCGTCGATCCTAACGGCGAGCCGCTGCACTTTAGCTGGCACATCGGCGGAAATATTGTCAGTGTGGATTCGGGTTTCCTCCTGAGTGCTGATATGAAAAAATTCATCGGTGATAATATCGGATTAAAAGTAGCGGTGTACAATTCTTTTGATACCATCACTCTTGACTGGCAGTTGATAAGTAGCTCGATCCATTTTGTCTCAATTCCTCCTGCTATTCCTTTTAGTCCCCATGTAAGGTTCGTTTATAAAGCTATAGCCGGTTCTTTTTCCGGTCCGCGAATACGGTATGACATTCTGCACGCCCCTGATTGGTTAACGATCGACAGCATCGGTAATGTAACCGGCACCACTGCAATTGCGGGAGTATATTCTGTTTCACTGCGTGCAACGGACTCACATAAAAATACTGATATTCAGAACTTTACGATCACAGTAAAAGATGTAGTTTCTGCAATTACAACACTCCCTGAATCGCCCGTGCAGATCCAAGTCTATCCGAATCCGTTTACTTCGACAACACAAATAAAGTTTAGAACTGAAGAAGATGCAGTGGTATCGCTGGAGATCATCGATCTGCGCGGAAATATTATTTGCCCTATAATAAAGACCAACCCACGTCTATCCGGAAATTACGAAGCCTTCTGGAACGGAAAAGATGAAGCAGGAAAATTTATGTCGGCAGGCACATATCTTTGCAGGCTCACTGCTCAAGATGATGCCGGAAGTATGAAGAGAATAGTTATAAAACTTATTAAATATTGAATTACAGAAGGTAGTTTTTCGGTAACCTTCGGTGCATATTTTCGTAGAATGAAATATGCGTTTTTCTGCTCCGCGTCTGGTTGATTTTTCTGATCTGTTTCGAACGACCTTCCGCTCGATACGCCATCGCAACTACCGTCTGTTCTTTTTCGGGCAATGCGTGTCGCTTATCGGAACGTGGCTACAGAATACTGCACTGGCATGGCTTGTCTATTCAATCACCAAAGATTCGCGCGCGCTCGGACTTATGGGATTTCTTGGCGCAGTGCCAATACTTTTTCTCGGAGTCTATGCGGGCACAATTGCCGATGAATTTCCCAAACGAAAGATCTTACTTATTACGCAATCATTGCTCGGTATTTTTGCCTTTCTACTTGCTTTTTTTGTCTGGCAAAATTGGACTGCCATCTGGATTCTTGGTATAGTGAATTTACTTTCCGGCGCAACAATTGCTTTCGATCTTCCGACACGTCAGGCATTTGTGGTCGAAATGGTTGGTAAAGATGATATTCCGAATGCCGTTGCGCTGAACTCGGCGATCTTTAATGCAGCGCGTCTGATCGGACCGGCGCTTGGTGCGCTGATCATCGCAACAGTTTCGATCGAGCTGTGTTTTTTGCTTAATGGCATTTCATTTCTCGCCGTAATCATCGGTTTGCTGATGATGCGCATGCCCCATGAAGTGCGCAACAGAAGATTGAAAGATGAATCCCGGATGCAATCAATGAAAGTAGGCGTGCGATATTTATATAATATTCCGAACTTCAGGGCGTTGATGGTTCTTGTCATTGCAATGACACTTTTTGCCTGGAGCTATACAGTGAATCTTCCGGTGATTGCTGTGGAAATATTAAAAGGAAATTCGGCAACGTATGGCGCATTGCTTTCAGCGAACGGGCTCGGTGCGCTTGTTGCCGCCTTGACACAAGCAGCCTTCAGTAATAAATTGCGTGCGCGTTTCATGGTGTATTTTTCTATTGCAACATTTATCGCTTCGATAAGTCTTATTCCGCTTTTCACATCAACTCTTCCGGTTCTTTTCTGCTTGGGAGTTACGGGCTGGAGTGTTATTACCTTTTTCATCACCGCTAATTCGACATTGCAGCGATTCGTCCCCGATGAACTGCGCGGCAGAGTGATGGGCATTTACTCGCTTGCTTTTGCAGGTCTCTTTCCTTTTGGAAGTTTGCTTGCCGGATTCTTAGCACATGAATACGGCGTCGGCACGGCTCTGTGGACAGATTCAATTATTCTTCTTATCGTTGCATCACTTACATATCGTTTCGTCCGCAAACTGCCGAGTCTATCGGTCGTTGCAAAAAGAAGCGGATCAAAAGCAATACGGGCAGAGATGTATAATCAGGTTATGGCACTGTAAGAAATCGTAACGCGGGCGAGACGCCCGCGCTACATTTTCCCCGAAAACTAATTTTCCTCTTTCGCCGTTATCTCCATTCGATAACTATTATAGGAGCAATATTATGTTTATTTTCTTTCTCGGAATGTTAGCCGGAATGGCAGGGATCATCTATATCTGCTATAAAGATGTATGGGCAGAAAAAAAAGCAGCGGAAAAAAAATTAGATGGGCAGAAGTCCTAAGCATCCAGCAGCCAAAGCATAAATTAGCGCCTTTCCCATCAAGCTTGCCGTTTTTCTCATATCTATATCTTTATAAAGATCATCTATGATCTTTGTTTGATGCATTGAGCTTTCAAATGTCCTTTTTGATGCATTCACAACGCAAAAATGTTCTTTTGCCTGCAAAAGATTAAGCGAAGCCGTAAATCCAAATCCTGCACAAATAATAAATCGAAAGATTAGTCCAAGATGAATGTAGTACATCGCCGGAAGCGATAGTAGTCCCACTGTCAAACAAATAAATCCAAGTCGCTTTCTCCAATGAACACCATTGCCATCGATATTACAGACTCCGGGTTGATAGGTGAATTGTTCTGCCATTGTTTTTAATTATAGAGGAGGTATTTTTTTCTTAACCCGCGAAATCGCGCTGCATCTTTTTGCCACTTAAACAAAAATCCTTCGACGAGACTTACATTTCTATTGCCGTTTTCTCCAGGAATTATTGCCTGCACATCTGAGGTGAATGCCTGCATAAAATTATGAACACCTGTTACCTTTTCCAGAATTTTCTGCTTGCCGAGCTTTAAAGAAGTAAATGAATTCATAAAAATTGAATCAGCCATGAGTTTCTTTACTATAATAAATTCCGGACCATATAGTGTAATGACTTTTTCCATATTGTGCGGCAGAATGATCTTCATTCCAAAAAAAGTTTTACTGGAATCCTCATACGGTACAGTAAAATCTTCTCTTTTCGCAGAAATTCCTTTCGGCAATGAGGAAAGAACCGCTTGTTCCAAAAATTGCGGCTGAACAAGTTTTGAACCAATACGTAAGAACGGCATGTCGGAACCGATTCCAACTGAAAGTATCCCAAGTTCTCCGATTGCGCCAAAGATTGCGCATCCTACGGCACTTTCAAAAGTCGGAATATTCGGGCTTGGTGATTTCCATTTCAGGCCTGTTTCATTCCAATACATACTCCGTTTCCATCCCGTCATTTTGATAACTGAAAGTTCTAAACTCTCTGCATCAATAAACCACTTTCGGTCTTTTGCCATTTCTGCCAACTCTCCGAGTGTCATACCATGTAGATAGGGAATCGGTATGACTCCTAAAAATGATCGCAATCCGGAATCTAAAATATTCCCTTCGATTCGCTCGCCGGAAAGTGGATTCGGTCTATCGAGAATAATAAACTCGATCTGATATTCAGCCGCCGCTTCCATTGCATAGATCATCGTAGAAAGATACGTATATGGGCGAACACCGATATCTTGAATATCAAAAACCAGCGCATCGATCCCCCGCAACTTCGAACGAGCCGGTTTGCGATTGCCGCCATAAAGTGAATAGACTGGTATGCCTTCAAATGTTTCCGAGCTATCGCTTGGAACCCCTGCTTTGCGCTCACCCGATAATCCATGCTCAGGAGAAAATAATGCAACAAGCTTAAAAGATTTCTGCTTTACAAAAAGCTTCGGCGAAAACTCACCCTTTAATGTACGGGATGTTTGATTGCAGATAAGTCCGATTCTTTTACCTTTAAGCTGTGCAAATTTCTCAGCAATAAGATTATCAAGACCTGTGCGGACTTGACATGGCGCAATAATGGAAAAAAGAAAAGAAAAAAGAAAAAAAATGATGGTTTTTAAAAGCATACGAAGAATTAGGAGTTACAATATCTTCTTCCTCATCCTGGCAACAGGGATATGCATCTGCTCACGATATTTAGCGACAGTGCGCCTGGCAAGATCATAGCTATCTGCCCGAAGCATCTCGACGAGTTTATCATCATTAAAAGGCTTTCCGGGATTTTCGGATTCGATCAGTTCTTTAATACGCGCTTTCACAACTTTATTTGAAACCGATTCACCTTCGCCGCCATCAACAGGAATCGCTTCGCTGAAAAAATATTTTAATTCGAATACTCCGTAATCGCATTGGCAATATTTTCCGTTTACGACGCGGCAGATCGTAGATATATCCATGCCGATCTCTTCGGCAATGGTCTTATAGATCATCGGCTTTAAAAACTTTTCACCGCTGATAAAGAATTCATGCTGCCGATGAACGATAGAAGTCATCACGCGAAGCAATGTTTCGCGGCGTTGATAGATCGCTGCTAAAAAGAACTTTGCCGCTTCGAATTTTTTATTGATGAATTCCCGCGCATCATCCGGCAACGGTTTTGCACCGTTCGTACCTTTCTTTTTTGCAAGCTCCTTATAGGAAGCGTTCACGCGCAGTGTTGGTATGCCACGCTCGTTCAGTGTAATAACGAAATCTTTTCCGCTCGGAGTTTTTTCAATATAAAAATCGGGAGTGATATAGCGCGTACTCTCCGATGCAGGGCGAGAAGGCGCGCCGGGCTTGGGATTAAGATGTTGGATCAGATCGATAGCAGGCTTCAGATCATGCATTTCCATCCGCAATTTTTTTGCAAGGACCTGATAATTTTTCTTTATGAAATGCTCGTAATGATCGCGCAAGATTTCCATTGCAACTTCACGCGCAGGGGAATGATCATAGATCGCTTCCAATTGCACCGTCAGGCATTCCTGTAAATTCCGAGCTGCGACACCAATAGGATCGAGCTTTTGAATGCGTTTTAACAATCGCTCGGATTCGATCTCCGTATATTCTTCGCCAAAATAAACACTTGTATCACGCACGATCTGCTCGAGCGGTTCACGAAGGTATCCGTCTTCATCAAGTGAACCGATGATTTCTTCAGAGAGCACACGCAAGCGCGGGGATAATTCAAGCAGAGAAAGCTGCATCGAAAGTGATTCGATAAAACTTTCCTCCGAAGCTTGTTGATAGCGCTCTGAATTTTCATCGTCATCATCGGAGCGGGAAATTCGCGGTGCCTTGAATCCCTCTGTTTCGTCGTTTAAAAAATCTTCAAGAGTATAGTCGTTACTTCGCTCAATCGGTTCGGCAACGGCTGTTCCTGATTCGGTGGAAGCTTGTTCGGATGAGCCGGCGATCGGAGTGGTTATTTCATTTTGGTCAGATTGCAGCTGCTCATCTTCGGAGACTTCTTCGAGCAGCGGATTATCATCTAATTCTTCTTTGATCTTCGCTTCAAGCTCTGCGGCAGGAGTTTGTAATAGCTTCAGATATTGCACCTGCTGAGGTGTCATTTTCTGATGCATTCCCATTTTTTGCCGTAGCTGAAGCATTCTGTGGTTTTCTTAACTATACAAAAATCATACCAATAACGGATGTAAAATAAAGGAAAAAAATTCCGCGATCAACTCGCGGGATTTTTTTATTCTTTATATCGGTAGGGTTAGGGCTTTAGCCTGCGTGAATCTGTAATCGAGAAGCGCGCTCGCAGGCTAAAGCCTACGCCTACCAATGTAACAATTACTTACATCGCATCAAAAACTTTCACCAATTCCGCAGCGATCGCTTCCGGTGCTCTGCCCTCGATCTGCCAACGCTCCATCATCCATGCAAGTTTGCCGTCCTTGATGATGGCAAATTGCGGCGACGATGGCGGGAATCCCGTGAAAAATGATCGTGCTCGTGCAACTGCTTCAACATCATTTCCTGCAAAAGCCGTTGTGATGCGGTCGGGTTTTTTCGAATGCTGCAATGCTAATTTTAATGCCGGTCTTGCTCCGCCGGCAGCACAGCCGCAAACTGAATTAATGAATACGAAAGCCGTACCCGAAGCATTTAATTCCTTATCAACTTCCTCAGCCGTCCGCATTTCTTTCATACCAATACGAACTACTTCATCTCTCATCGGCTGTACCATCACTGGATCATACATAAATATCTATCTCCTATAATTAAAATATTACGCAAACAGGTAAACAATGTTTTGGGGAAAGGGATTCGTTTATAGATTCTCTATGCTCCATTTCGCCCTGAAGCCACTGTAACCGCATTATTTTACAACAACATAACAGTACGCGCGCGCACATTCCCTCCCTTAAAACAAAGAGTCCGCCGGGGGCGGACTCGTAATGAACGTGATCTATAGATTTTCGATTTCATACTCAAGTATAACCAATAAGCACCTACTACTTAGTTCCTTTCCTCTCTTTCGTCTTTTTATTTTTCTGCTTCTTCCTCCCCCTTCACCAACTCCTTATACATTCCGAATAAAAATTCTAACCGTTCGAGTTCGGTTTTGAAGGCTGCTTTTCTATAGCAGGCATCTACGGCAGAATCTAATTTCCGGTGGGCATCGAGCAAGACTTTCGGCATCGTGTTCGGATCATAAAGATCAGCAAGTGTTGCATCCGGAAATTCCTTCCGCGCATGAAGCACAGCCTGCGCCGCCTCTTCTACTTTTTTCTTCTGTGCTTCTTTTGGTGATGTTGGCCAGGGGAAATTATTATAGACAAGATTACTCGAATATCGGTAATCACTTTTCAATCTTCCACAAACTGCACGCATCCAAGCCATATGTGCTTGGGACATTAGTATTCCAAAATCATACAATGTACCATTAGGTACCATGTGACATAAATTAGAGGTAATTACGTCTTCTCCAAAAAATCCCATTGGCACGTAATTTCTATTTTCAGATGAAACACTTGGAATTAGGATAAAACTCTTAGGATTTCTAGTATCTCTAAATAAATATGGAGTTTTGGCAAGATCACGTGCTCCCTTGTCTTTACTATTTAGCCTCATCTTCTTAACGAGTCGAATTCGCTCCATAACAAGTGGCATAGATTTTAATATTTGAGGATCCACACCTACTAACCAGATACACCATCTCAGTTCGGAATGAAGAAATTCCCGGGCCCCTAATAGTCGCTTGATGAACTTATATGCCTTCGGCTCTCTCCTAATAAATTCTTCTTTCTCACCATCCTCCAATATGAGATGACCACCATCCACAGGTTTATTCCCCCATACCATTTTAGGCGCATTAGAGATTGATTTTGACTTACTTAGAATAACTTCGTCTTCAAAATCAACCAAGTATGGGTTAATATTTTTTGCCAAAATTTCATTTGGATTTGAGATAACCGTTTCGTAAACAAACAGTCTTTTCTTCGAAATATTAGATAACCCAAATCCAATTATAACACAATAAACTCCTGCCTGCCCCTTTGCTTCATTTTTCCATTTAAAAGTGCGGTGAGCAAATTGTATCTTTATACCTTTCTCTAATAGATATGTCCATAATATTCCAACTTGCTCACCTTGGGTAATAGAGTTTGTTGAAACAAAGGCACAACGAATGTTGGTATCTTGGATAAACCTCGCTGCTTTTACGAACCAAGTTGCAACAAAATCTAGTGAAGCATATAATGGAATATCGGGGCAAACAAATTTCATATCTTCCTTTTGTTCGTCAGATTGTAAATGTTTTCCTCCAAACGGTGGATTTCCAAGAATAAAAAGATTATCATCTTTATTACCAACTACCCTTTCCCAATCAATTCTGAGTGCATTGCCAGTAATGACCTTTGCAGATTTTGTCAGAGGTAATCTTCTATAATATTCACCAAATTCTTTCGATGCTTCCATATTCATCTGATGATCTATGAGCCACATTGCCATTGCAGATATTTGTGCGGGGAATTCTTCAAGTTCTATTCCATAGAATTGGTCAACATTACAGAATGTCACATCGGCAAGACTTGTACCAAGTTGTGCGCCGTAGAGACTTTTAAGTACTTCTAATTCAAGCCGCCTGAGTTCGCGGTAGGTAATAACAAGGAAGTTACCGCATCCGCAAGCCGGATCAAAGAATCGAAGCTTGCCAAGCTTCGCATGAAATTCTTCAAGCTTACCCTTATTCTTTTTTATCTTTCCGAATTCTTCCCATAGCTCATCTAAGAATAACGGCTTGATGAGCTTCATAATATTTTTTTCAGAAGTGTAATGCGCACCAAGATTTCTGCGCTGAGCGGGATTCATGACACTTTGAAAGAGCGAACCAAAAATAGCAGGCGATATTTGTCCCCAATCCATCCTCGATGCTTCAAGCAGCATTTTTCTCATCTCTGCATCAAAAGATGCAATGCGAAGCTGCTCCTCGAAAAGCTTTCCGTTGACATAAGGAAATGCCTGCAGGTCTTCGTCTAAATTTGTCAGCCTTTTTTCTTCAGGCGTATTTAAAACTTCGAAAAGTCCTGCTAAGGTTTGTGCAAGGTCTCTTCCATCAACCGAAGTACGCAGTGATATGTAATCTTCAAAAGTGTCATCAACGAAGATAGTCGTATCATCGGCAAAAAGGCAAAAAACAAGGCGTACAAGATAGACTTCGAGTTCATGTCCTGAATATCCGATAGCTTTTAACTTATCATGAAGCTTGCCCATAAGTTCGGCAGCTTTGATATTCACAGGATCTTCTTCACGAAACTCTCTTTCCTGAAAACCAGCGATGAAGCCAAGATGCTTTACATTCTGTACAAGGTCTTTGAGATCGAATTCTATGGGCTTTTCATTTTTCTCAAGATCATAGATTCTGAATTGCTGAAAGTTACAGACAATAATATATCGGGGAAGGTCATGATCTGCAATACCCGGAAAATAATCCTTTGCTTGTGTGAATGCTTTATCTAAATTCTTTCCGCCTGATTTATGCTCAACAAGTAATTTACCTTTCCAGAGGACATCAATAAATCCCGGACCACGTCCTTGACGTTTTACACTTGTTTCAAAAGAAGCAAAGCGCCTTCTCGGAACGCCGAATACCTCAAAGAGCTGATCCCAAAATGTTTTTGCCTCAGCATCTTCGCTCGTTTCATTCTGCCATTCTTTGGAGAATTTGAGCGCGCGGTCTTTTATTTCATTCCAGCTTAGTGGTTTCATTGCTGCAAAGATACGGACTGGCGGACTAAGAGTCCGCCCCACTGGATATAATATTATTTCTTCTCATACCCGCCGCGCAGAACCCAGACAAAATAAAAACTTACTCCGCAAGCAAGGGCAAGCACCAAAATCCCGAATATCAAATTTCCTCCATCACGCATAATCTCTCGTATTCCGAAGAAAAGAAAGAATGCGATTGCTATTGCGATAAGAATTTTGTGAAGGGTAAGTAATTTCATTACATAATATAGTTAAAAGCTTCTCCACATCTCAACACAAAACTTCTGTGTAATATCGTGGTAAAATTTATTTTTCCATACTGCTGTGTTCATTTTTATTCGCACATACGTTGATAACATTTTTCTTATGTGTATAGCCTGTAGATTATAACTTTTACTGTGGATGAATTATTACCCTTCCACATACGAACACTGTACTGGATAACTTGTTATATATCGTTCTTAGCTCAGGATCGTAGATAATAATGAATTTTAAATTCTTATCTACATATCCACACCCTTTAAAATAACCTGTATTTAAATGTATTTAAAAGAGAAGTTTAAAGAATTAAGAGAGTTGGGGAAAAGAGAGTTAGGTAAGAAATTATCTTTTCAATCCGAACAAAGTAAGGATTCTCTAAGTTGTATAGCTCCAAGTTTAAGTTGTCATTTTCGAAGCAGCGTAAAAGAATTTAATTAGCAATGAACGTCGCAATCGTCGGAACGGGATATGTTGGATTAGTCACAGGTGCAGGTTTTGCTGAAACAGGCAATAATGTGATTTGCATGGACATTGTGCAGGAAAAAATTGATGCGTTAAAAAAAGGCATTATCCCGATCTACGAACCTGGTCTTGAAGAGATCGTTAAGTTCAACGTTGCCGAAGGCAGATTAGTATTCACAACAGATCTGAAAGAAGCTGTTGCAAGTGCCCAGGTTATTTTCCTTGCACTTCCTACTCCGCAAGGCGCCGACGGCGCTGCCGATCTTTCGCGTGTAATGTCGGTAGTAAAACAAATTGCGCAGATAATCACTGAGCCGAAAGTGATCGTAAATAAATCTACTGTTCCTGTCGGCACGGCAGAAAAAGTAAAGGCAATATTTGAGCAAGAGACAAAAATAAAGGTTGACGTCGTTTCGAATCCAGAGTTTTTGAAAGAAGGTGCCGCTGTACAGGATTTTCTCAAACCTGATCGCATTGTTATCGGCTCATCAAGTCCTGAAGCGATCGAAGTGATGCAAGAATTATACGAGCCATTTGTCCGCACCGGAAATCCGATCTACATCATGGATGAAAAAAGTGCGGAGATCACAAAGTATGCTGCGAATGCAATGCTTGCTCTGCGAATTTCTTTCATGAATGAAATTGCGAATATTTGCGATGCAGTCGGTGCAGATGTCGATAGTGTGCGTAAAGGTATTGGTTCGGATGGACGCATAGGGCAGCAATTTCTTTTTCCGGGAGTTGGTTTTGGCGGAAGCTGCTTTCCAAAAGATGTAAGTGCAATTATAAAAACTGCTGCAGAAAATAACTATGAATTCAAAACTCTGAAGGCAGTTCAGGAAGTAAATTATAAACAGAAAAAAGTTTTAGTAGAAAAAATATTGGCGCACTATAACGGAAGTATTTCCGGAAAAATATTTGCGCTTTGGGGACTTTCCTTCAAACCAAAAACCGATGATATCCGTGATGCGCCTTCGATAGAAATAATAAACTCGCTTATCTCACATGGAGCAAAGATCCAGGCAAGCGATCCGGTTGCAATTGCTGTGACAATGAAAATATTACCTGAATCAGATCAATTAAAATATTGTAGGAAAAATATGACGGCACTTGAAGGAGCCGATGCACTTATCGTCGTAACCGAATGGAATGAATTCCGCAATCCGGATTTTAATTTACTCTCTTCGTCACTTAAAGATAAAGTAATTTTCGACGGAAGAAATATTTATGACCCTGAAAAAATACGAGAACACGGACTGATATATTATGGAATAGGTCGGAGATAAATAATTTTTATTAATAAACAAATGCCGAGGACATTAATAACCGGAGGTGCTGGTTTTTTAGGAAGTCATCTTTGTGACAGGTTCGTCAAAGAAGGTCACGATGTTATCTGCATGGATAATCTTGTTACCGGTAATGCCGATAACGTTGGACATCTAATCGGCAAGCCGAATTTTTCTTTTGTGCATTATGATGTGACGAATTTTATTCATGTCGATGGACAGCTCGATTACATTTTGCATTTCGCATCACCTGCCTCGCCTATCGATTATTTAAAGCTTCCGATCCAAACATTGAAAGTTGGTTCGCTCGGCACCCATAAAGCTCTTGGTTTGGCAAAAGCAAAAAATGCCAGATTTTTTTTAGCATCGACAAGTGAGACGTATGGTGACCCTTCGATCCACCCACAACCCGAAACATATTGGGGCAATGTGAATCCCATTGGCATTCGCGGAGTCTATGATGAAGCAAAACGTTTTGCCGAAGCATTGACAATGGCATATCACCGCTACCACGGGCTTGAAACTCGCATCATTCGTATATTTAATACTTATGGCGAACGTATGCGTATTCACGACGGTAGAGCGATTCCTGCTTTTATAACTCAGGCTTTGCGCGATGAAGATATCACCGTTTTTGGAGATGGATCACAAACACGAAGCGTATGCTATGTGTCCGATCTTGTAGAAGGTATTTACCGGCTGCTTCTATCAGACTATTCAAATCCCGTCAATATTGGTAATCCTGATGAAGTCACGATGCTTGAACTTGCAAAAGAAATTAAAGCGATGATTCCAGAATCGAAGAGCGAGATCGTCTTCACTCCTCTTCCACAAGATGATCCGCAGGTCCGACAACCTAATATAACCCTTGCAAAATCGCTTCTTGGCTGGGGACCTAAGGTAGACAGGAAATCAGGATTAGAAAAGACGATTAAATACTTTAAAGCGGCATTGAGGTAAAACCAATCCGTTGAGAATAATTTACAGATAATGATAATAAGAGCCCTGCTGTGCAGGGCCCTTTTCCTAATAGTTTTAATTTATTACAAACCGATCATCAATCCGCATGAAAATTGGAAACGAGTAGCAGTAGAAGTTGATGCCTGCCCCCCGTCTGGAAATGAAGTTTCCGAACCCATTGAAGGGAAAAGTTGAAATGTAGCTCTGGGGACAAGATCAATAGTGTTTGAGAGGGTAATGCGATAGCCTCCTCCGATCTCTAATCCGAAAGCAGGTTTCGATGAACCGCTTTCCTGTGTTTCTGCGCGTGCAACCTGGCTGCCATCAGCAAACGTTTTTCCCTGCGTAAGAATTTTAATATCGGTTGTTGCTGTAGTATTCCCAATGGCAAAGTTCATTGAAGGTCCTGCAGTAAAAAATAGATTCTGCAAAACATCATAACGAATCGAAAAACTAATACCGATCGTCCCTACATGCGCACCGAGTTTAGTATTGAGTTTCACACCGTTTTCGATAACATCTTTAGAAGCACTCACGCTCGAATAATCCCAACAGACCTTCGTTTGAAGTCCGATCGTTTTTGCGATGGAGTAATCCGCATAGAGATTAACGAATGGTGAAAATCCGCTTAAGGATCCAAGCATTATAAATATCGGATCGGTCGTACCGGTGATTGAAGTACTTCTCGAATCAAGAGTCATTCCGAAATCGGCGCCAAATTTCCAATCGCCTGCTTCTTTAATACTATTTAAAGTAGAATAGTTACTTGATTGGAATGAATTTTTAGACGATGCCTTCTTAGCGTGTTTTTGCGCGAATATGGGCGATGATGATAAACTGATAACCGAAAGAATCGAAATTGTCGTTAGAAGTTTGATGAGATTTTTCATATGTTGTTAGTTTTTTAGAATGTGTGTAGTTAAAAAAGTTATTTTTCAATGATCGATGTTTATTTAATCATTGTAGTACAAACCTAAGGCATGGAGCTATTTTTGCTACTACGTATTAATTACTTAGATACACTAACTAATGAAATTAAAAGAATTACAGGCACTATATCTTTTCACCAATCTAGAATGCGCTTGTATTTGGAGTTATAGATTCCTTTAAATCGTTAGTTTGAAACACCATTGTACTAAGCAGCGGGATGCAACAGAATACACAAGTAGAGATAGTAAAACTCACAAAAGAACTCGCTAAGGCAACACAGAATAGAAAACGTGTTCGACTGTTATGTGAACTATGCGAAAGATTCTATCTCTCCGATACTGTCGTAGCTCTTGATTATGCGGAAAAAGCTGCAAAGATCATAACAAAAATTGAAGACTCAGAACTCAAGGGGAAGGTTCTAACGCTATTGGGAAGATGTAAATACCGCACGACAGATTATTCGGGAGCGCGGGATAATTTCAAAGAAGCTCTTTTTATTCAGCAAGAGCTGGATAATAAGGGGGAAATCGCAAAGCTTCTATATCTTATGGGAAATATTTCTTTATCCCAAAGTGAGTATGCGCAAGCTATCCGGTACTATGATGATTCTCTTGAGCTAGCCGAGGCTATCGGCGATAAAGCGAGTATGGAAATCTCGTATAATAATCTCGGTCTTGTTTACAGATCGATCGGAGATTTGCATAAGAGTTTCGATTATCATTCCCGAAGTTTAAAACTTACACTGGATCACGGATTGGAAGATATCGGTCCTGTTTATTTGAATATAGCAATAATGTATTATGAAATGCATCAGAATGAAAAGGCGATCGAATATTTCGATAAAGCAAACCATGCTGGAAAGAATAACAACAATACACTCTGTATTGTCAAATCTCTGATTAATAAAGGCAATCTACTGACCGATAATAAAGAGTTTGCCGAAGCCATTACGCTCTTTAACGAAGCTCTCGCTATTACTGCCGATCATGATTTCCATAACGAGCGTGTCAAGGCGATGGAAAGATCAGGTTTTGTTCATACGCTCATTAAAGAAAAAAAGGCAGCACTTGGGATGTATGAAGAAGCATTAGAATTATGTAAGCGCTATGAAATTCCTAATAGAGTAGCAAACATACTTATACATAAAGCTCAACTTCAATTTGATCTAAAGAACGTTGAGAATGCACGAACGACGGCATTAAGCGGGTTGAAGATTGCCGCCACCAGTGGTGAGATGAAAGTCGAAGCGGAATTATATTTATTGCTGGCACAATGCGACAAATACGACTCGAAATTTGAACAAGCAGTTGCGCACTATGAGAAGTATACTATCGTGCGTGAGCAGATCAATCGCGCCGATGAACACAAGCTAATCGCAGAGGCGCATATTCGTCTGGAGGTGGAAGCGGCATTACGCGAACATATACATTTGAAACGGGAGAAAGAAATTCTTGAACAAAAACTCTCTGCAAAAAATCAGGAATTAACTGCAATCGCTTTGCAGCTTTCCAAACAAAACGAAGTACTCGGGAAGGTTACGACACAATTGAAAGAAACGCTCCTTTCTCCGGGAAATAAAAACCATGCTCCGGTTAGTACGGTAATCTCCGAGATCGAATGTTTACGAAATTCTGAGAGCGATTGGGAGTTTTTTTCATCGCAATTCAATGTTATACATAAGGATTTTGGGTCCAGACTTGTCGATCGTTTCCCGGATCTTTCTCCCAAAGAAGTAAAAGTGTGTTTATTGATGAAACTTAATCTTTCAACAAAGGATATTGCAAATTCACTCTGTCTCTCTAACAGGACCATTGAAGTCCATCGCTATCAAATCCGTAAAAAAATAGGGCTTTCTCAGGAAGAAAACCTGCAAACATTTTTGATGTCTTTGAATTAGTTGTATACTTTCTCTCAAGTATCCAAATCCAAATCCTCCTGGCGTATGTATGAGTAAAAAAGTTTTCTTCACTAAATTACTTATACTTATGCGTAAACAATCTATTTTTGGGCTTAGTGTTCTGGCTTTCATTTTTTGTATGGGACTTAGCTCATGCACAACCATGAAGAGCAGTTCATCTTCCGATAAATCACTTTATGATCGCCTCGGCGGAAAAGGCGCTATAACGGCAGTCGTTGATAAATTTGTTGGGTACGTAGCTGCCGATCAGAAGATCAACATGTTCTTTGCAAAGACAGACATTCCACATTTGAAAATGGAGCTTGTCGACCAGGTTTGTGCGGCAACAGGCGGACCTTGCACATATACGGGCAAGGACATGAAGTCTGCCCACAAAGGCATGAATATCAATGATGAGCAGTTCAATGCCCTTGTCGGTGATCTCACTCATGCTCTGAATGATTTCAATGTTGGATCCAGGGAGCAGGGCGAACTTATCGGTGCGTTAGCAGGCTTACGCGGAGATGTAGAACATCAGTGATAACTTTTTAAGACATAGAGAGAAGAATACAAATACCAGGCACCGGATGATGAAAAACATCCGGTGTTTTATTTTAAGCTATTGAAAGGTAATTATATACTTGACGCAGTACGGAGGGTTAAAATAAAACTAAGCTCGGTCTTCGTTCTTTTTTGAGTTTTTGCTAATATGCCTGTCTAACAAGTATGCGAACGTACCAAGTATTATTATCACATAAATACCCAAACCTTCCGCACTTTTTTTATCAGTAAGATAATGAACTAAAATCCAAGCTCCAAAGAGAGCAGGTAAAAGTAGCCATTTTATAATAGGATTTTTAATCATTTTTTAGAGCTTTCAAATAGTTTAGATTCTTTTAGTACTTTAACAGTTTTTCTACAATCCGAATTCCACTTTCTTCAATATGAAGAATGTATAAACCTGGAGAAAGTCTACTGATATTAATATCCTTTTCATTGCTCGTAATAATTGTTCTTCCGGTCAAATCCATTATCGCCACGGACACTTTTGTATTACTTGCCAAATGAATAAAACTGGAAGACGGATTTGGGTAAAATTTAAAAGAAGAAGGTACCGTTTCTTTTACGGAGGATTGGCTAAGCTGATATCTATTAAAGAATTGCCAAATGGTTGGTGATGCGCTGAAATCCATATTATTTCCCGGTCCTGCTCCGGGCCAATTGACATGTGCTCCGCCGGTGATTCTATAAAGCTCACAATTGATGTTGGCAATTTCAGCAGACCAGATGAAATGAATAACGTTGCTTCCGTCACTCGGATCAATATCGGGAAGATTGAGCGGATCCGATATTGGAAAGCAATGATCTTTCGCTACCCAAAACTGCATGAGCGTATCAATATTCATTGCAATTGCCGAACCGTTATACACAACGACATTATCACTTGTACCGTGGATTTCCATGATCGGAATCGGACGAGGAGGATCGCACTTTGCAAAGTCAGGCGGTCCCATGCTTCCGGATACTGAGGCAATAGCAGCAATTTTATCAGAGAGTTTCCATGCAAGCCGGTAAGACATATACCCTCCGTTACTTAATCCTGTGGCATAGACTTTATTTGTATTAATATTATATCGCGTATGTAAGGCATCAATGAGTGAAGATACGAATGCAACATCATCCGGTGTTTGCGGTAAACCGGGAATGCCGGCGTTCCAATACTGCTTGCCTGTGCCATCGATCGTACCTTCGGGATAGACGATAAGAAATCCTGCTGTATCGGCAACAGGCATGAACTTTGTATAATTTTGTTCGGCGGAAGCGTTCGAGCCGTAACCGTGAAAATTTAAGATTAGCGGACGAGAGCTGCCCGGAATGTAATTTTTCGGAAGGTAAAGATGATAATGCCGCATATTGCCCCCGGACATGAGGCTATCTGTGACTGTCGTCTGTGATACGGATGTACGAATGAAAACTACGAAAAGCAGAAGAATGAGGAACGTGATTTTTTTCATAGTATCAGGGGTCAAAATTGGTGTCATTATTAAACTTCACTGACGAATCAAAAGTTACCGTAAGCCGTTAAATATCAAAGTTATTATATTAAACAGAGATATTGAAACAACTTCTACAATCTATGCGCTCCGGCGCAATTACTGTTCGTGATGTCGATGCCCCTCATGCACCGAAGCGCTCAGGCGTTATCGTACGAAATTATGCAAGTCTCATTTCTGCCGGTACGGAGAAAATGTCCGTCGAACTTGCACGTGCCTCATTAATCGAAAAAGCAAAAAGCCGCCCCGATGATGTGAAAAAAGTGCTTGCCGAGATCAAGCAGAATGGTTTTTGGGCAACATATAGTCGCGTCATGAATAAGCTTGACTCCGAAAAAGCTATGGGCTATTCCTGTGCCGGAGAAGTGATAGCAGTTAGTGAAGACGTTACAGATATAAAACCCGGTGACCGAGTTGCATGTGGTGGGCAGGGTGCCAGTCATTCTGAAGTTGTCAGTGTGCTGAAAAATCTTTGCGTCAAAATTCCCGATAACGTAAGCTACGAAGATGCCTGCTATACAACGCTTGGCGCAATTGCCATGCAAGGCGTTCGCCAGGCAGAAGTGCGGTTTGGAGAATATGTTGCTGTTATTGGCTTAGGTCTTGTGGGTCAATTAACTTGCGCAATTGCAAAAGCTGCAGGATGTGTGGTGATCGGCATCGATCTTGATGATGACAATGTGCTGTTGGCGAATTCACATAATGCAAATTTCGCATTTAGTCGAAAAGCTGATAACCTTGTGGATAAGATCAAGTCATTAACACATGGCTTCGGAGTGGATAGCATTATTATCACAGCTGCAACTAGTTCGAACGATCCTATAGAATTATCAGCGCAAATAGCACGCGACCGCGGCAAAGTTGTGATGGTCGGTGTTACGAAGATGGATATTCCTCGCGATACTTATTATTTGAAAGAATTAGATTTCAGATTTTCACGCTCGTACGGTCCGGGAAGATACGAACATGATTACGAAGAAAAAGGAATTGACTATCCCATCGGTTATGTACGCTGGACAGAACGCCGCAATATGCAGGAATTTGTCCGGTTGCTTACCGAGAAGAAAGTTGAACCTTCAAAAATTACGACGCATCAGTTCCCTATCACCGAAGCAAAGCAAGCGTATGATATGATCGCAGGTGAGGTGAAGGAGCGATATCTCGGGATAGTACTTACATATCCGGAGAGTAGCGAAAAATTACGAATTACGAATTACGAATTACGAGAAAAATCTCAAACCCCAAACCCTACACTCCAAACCCCAAAAATTGGATTCATCGGCGCGGGAAATTTCGCCCAGGGTTTTTTACTTCAGACACTAAAAGAAAATTCGGAATTAGTTATCGTAGCAAATGAATCCGGTGCAAGTTCGCAGGATGCGCAGAATAAATTCGGATTTAAATCCTCAACAACAAATCCGAATGATGTTATTTCTTCGTCTGATGTCAATACGGTTTTCATTGCAACGAGGCATAATCTTCACGCTGAGTTGATCTGCAAAGCTTTTGAAGCAGGCAAGAATGTTTTCTGCGAAAAGCCGCTTGCGTTAAATTTTGAAGATGCTGCAAGAGTAGCAAATACTTATTCAAAACTAAAAACTCAAAATTCAAAACTACTCATAGGTTTTAATAGAAGATTCTCGCCGCTCGTCGTCAAGACAAAAGAATTTTTCGGTGAGCCGAATCAAGCCAAGCTCATTTTTTATCGCGTGAATGCCGGAGCTGTCAAGGCATCCGATTGGACTATGGATGAAGAAATTGGCGGTGGAAGAATTATCGGAGAGATTTGTCATTTTATTGATACTGCTGCATATCTCACCGGCGATGCGCTGCCAACAAGCGTCGTAGCCAAATCTTTATCATCTGGAAGAAGCGATGTGATCGATAATGATAACGTTTCCATCATGATCGAATATGAAGACGGCACCGTTGCGTCAATTCTTTATATTGCGAATGGAGATAGATCACTTCCTAAAGAAGAGCTACAGGTTTTCTCGAGCGGAAGAACTGCCATCATGAAAAATTTTACTGAGCTTGAACTTTGGAACGGATCGGGCAAACCGAAAATAATTAGTGGTCAGGGCAAGGGTCATAAAGAAGAAGTGGTAGCATTTATCAGCTCAATCAAATCCGGAAAAGAATCTCCGATACCATTTGATTCGATCCTTGCTACAACACTCATAACTTTTGCCATCAGAGAGTCGCTTGCAACAGGAGAGGTTGTGCGTTTTTAGTCTCTTAAGTAGGACGGACTTTAGTCCGTCATTGAAACAGAAGATGGGAGGACTAAAGCCCACCCTACTAAGAATAGAAGCAATAAAAAAGCAGCTTTTAGAAGCTGCTTTCTTAAAATCTCAGATTTTTTAATGCTTACCACCATCCATTACGGTTGCCGTAACTTCTGCCGGAAATATCTGTTCCGTTAGGATCGTTATACTCGGCTCGATGTCCGCGTGGCTGCCAACCGCCTCCGCCGCCACCGCTGTTTCCGCCGCCATCGCGATTGCCGCGCTTATCCATATTTGGCTTTGCTTCACGAACGCTCAATGGACGACCTTCGATCTCTTTGCCGTTAAGAGCTTCCATAGCTTTCTTGGCAGAGTCTTCGGAATCCATTTCGACAAATCCGAAACCTTTGGATTTGCGAGTGACCTGATCGCTGACGATCGCTGTGCTCGATACACGGCCAAAAGGCTTGAACAGTTCTTCGAGCTGTTCTACTGACCAATTATACGGAAGGCTGCCAACATACAGTTTTTTATTCAAAACTGCAGTAGTTGCCGGAGCTTCCTTTTGTAATGTTTCTGACATCAAATATCCTTCTTTAAATCTAAGTTATGAAAACAATTTTTTCGGGAAGCACTTAACGAGGAAGGGAGGCAAGAAGTTCAATGGATTTTATAGTCTGAGGTAGCCGCAGGCTTTAGCCTTGCGCTCTTCGTAGCATAAGCTATAATTAATTAATACATTACTGGAGCGAGGGACTCAGGCTAAAGCCTGCGTCTACCAATGTGAAGTGATAAATGAGAAATAACTATTTCAAATATGGCAGAGTGATCTTCCCTTCCCTCTCTGCTTCTTCTAGTTTCGGGAATAGCTCGCGCTCTTCGGTGCGGATATGAAATTCGAGAAGCATTCCAAAATCAGCAAGTTCTTTCCGTAAATGTGTCTCATCTTCTATATGAGTAACCCCTGCAATAGCATCTCTCATCTTTTGATGCTGGGTTAAAAGGCTCTTTACCATCTCCTTCAATTCAGGCAATGCTGCCGCCACAGGAAATAGGATCTCTTCTTCAAGTCGGAAGTGTGGAAGTAGTTCTCTTTCGTAGAATAGGAGCAATGATCGCACTTGCCCGTCAAGATCAGCAGGCCATAATCGGTCATGCCCGGAGGCAGGTCCGCCTTTTTTCAAGCGGAGAGCAATGAGCAGCGCTTCGTGATGATCGTGCGAAAGAGGGATGAGATTGGAGTGACGAGGCATTTACGCTTTTCTTTTCTTTTCAGGAAAAACCAAAGAGGCAAGGATGCTTATGAGCAAGATACTAATAATGATGATAAGCGAGGGCAGCGTCCCTATAGTTAATTCCTTTGAAAAAAGCGGTATGATCATTTTCGCTCCGACAAACCATAAGATCACGGCAACTCCCTTTTGTACGAAGCGGAATGCCGATTGCATGCGCTCCAATAAAAAATACATTGACCGCAAACCAAGGACTGCAAGAATATTAGATCCGTAGATAATAAGAGGTATCCTTGTTATAGCAAAGATCGCTGGTATGCTATCGAGGGCAAAAAGAAGATCGGTGAACTCAACAACCAGAAGCACCACAAATAAGGGAGTGGCGATTAACTTCCCTGCCTGGCGGATAAAAAACTTGTCACCGTGAAAATCCTTGCTTACGGTAAAAAACTTTCGCGTCCATTTGACGATCATGCTTTTCTCAGCATCAAACTCTTTCTCATTTCCAAAGAAGATCTTTACTCCGGTATAGAGTACGATAGCGCCAAAGATATACATCAGGAATTCGAACCGGCTCACAAGCTCGATACCGGCAAAGATCATAATGCCGCGCAAAACAATAACGCCGATAATGCCGTAGTTCAATACTCTGCGTTGCACGGCAGGAGTGATCTTAAAATAGGTAAAGAGCATCAGGAAGACAAAGAGATTATCAACCGATAGCGACTCTTCAATAAGATACCCTGCCAGGAAATTAGCTGCATGATCTCCACCGTTAGGAACAAGCAGCCAGATAAGTACTGTGGTAAGTAAGGCGAACCCGATCCAGAACAAAGTCCAAAGCACGGCGCGTTGGAATGACATCGGAGCTTCATGTCTTTGGCTGGGGTTTATCGGTATCATGTATTATAGAAAGTCACGAAACAATAGCTCTTTCCTATTTGTCCCGCTTTCTATTGGTTTTGGCTTTATACAGACCTTATTTATGCTAAAATCCTGCGCTATGGCAATGTCTGCAAAAAAAAGCACTTTTAAGGTGTAACAGAACTAAAATTACGGAGTTTATAGTGTACGGGCAAAATATGTCGTATATTTGCCCAGCGAATTACGCTACATTTTAATGCCCTAGCGTCGGAAACCGGAGATCGCCCCCTTCCACCGACCCTATGAAAACTCACGGATGAATGATTTTTGCAAGTGTACGCAAATTTCTTTGTATATTTGTCCTGAGAACTTTCGAAGAAATGTGAATAAGTCATTATTCCCTGTGGGGAGTTCGACTTCACGTTTTTTCTTTGTATTTTCACTTTTGTGGATACGAAGGCATTTTTGTCGTATATTTGTATTCCTTTGGAGAGTGGGGGCAGTCTATGCTACTCATTTTCGTAAGGAAAACAAAAAGATTTTCTAAATAACGTTCGTTCAATTACTTCATTTACATTAAATAGGAGACGAAGGGTATGACTTCACGTCGTTCAATATTGTTGAGTCTGGTGCTTGGGGCTTTCCTGAGCGTTTTAGGGCTTAACTCAGTTTATGCGCAAGTCCCGCGAAGCATTTCGTATCAGGGACTATTAGTCAAAAATAATCAGCCAGTAAACGGGCCGGTTAATATTGACATCAAAATCTATGACGCTGCCGGTACTGTTCTCTATCAAGAGACCATGCCTCAGGTAGTAGTCAATAATGGAATCTTCAATGTATTGCTCGGCGGAAATTCCGGGACACTGCCTGCAAGCTTAAAGTTTGACGCGCAGTACTACCTCGGCGTTAGCGTCGATGGTACTCCTGAGCTTCCGAAAACAGCTTTCGTCGCTGCTCCTTATGCGCTCAATGCGCAGACGGTCGGCGGAATTGGCGTTTCGGTAACTCCGCAGCCTGGTATGCTCTTACCTCTCGATCAGAATGGTAAGATTCCTAAAGCAGCTTTGCCTCAGGCAGCAGCGACTGTGACCACTATTGATCAAGTCGGCGGTGACGCTAACGGGAATATTCATCTTATTCCTGGACCTGGCGTATCAATAATTGATAACGCAAACAATAACACGATCACGATCGGTCTGCTTGGCGGCGCCGGATCGCCTGATACCATCGCTGTCGGTCCAGGCTTGACAGGCGGAGGAATTGGAACAAGATTTCAAATTGGTATCGCTACCAATAATTGGATCACCAATGGTATGCTTGGCACAGGAGTTGTAACGGGTATGAAACTCGATCAATTCGTTGCTGGCAACGGACTCTATCAGGATCAACTTGGCAATTTGAATATCGGACATGATAACTCGATCAGCATTATTCCTAATGCTAATCCTGCCAAGAATAACGGTGCTATCGGTTTGAATATGAGCAATCCAAATACATGGCTTGTCCTTCAGACATTTAGTGGCGGTCTTACAGTAAACGGTACCACAACTCAGAATGGACCGGTTATTACCAATGGTACTCAAACCATCAATGGTAACTTGATCGTCAATGGCACAGCCGAACCTTTAGCAGCACCGAATGGCGCAACGTATGAAATTACGGATAACGGCGATCTTAAAGTAACCGGATCTGCTTACATCCAAGGCAACACATTTATTGGTGCAACTAATAGTTCAACCAATACAGTGGGTACTGCGGGTCAGAGCACGAATACGATTACCGGTTCAACCAACGTTATCACTGGTACAGTTTCTAATAGCAGTCAAGCTCCGACAGTAAATGTTGGAACTTCACAAGTTGCAGGTAATGCCGTGAATATTGGTACACTATTTGCGAGCACAAATACTATTAGCGGTATAACGAATACCATTCACGGTGCAACAAATAATATCGGCGCGAGCGGACTTAATCCTAATAATGCGAATAATATCGGTTCTATCGGCGGCAATTCGACGAATACGATTGCTGGCGGAACGAATGCTCTAAATGCTTCGACAAGCAATGATATTCAATCGCCAATCAATAGGATCGGGACCACAAATGCAGGCTCTACAAACACTATCGGTAGCGCTGGAACAAGCGTTAACACGATTCAGGGTTTGACAAACAACGTTCAGGGTAACACAAATAATGTCGGAACAACAACAGGTGGTTCTGCGAATAACATTGGAAATGCCGGAACAAGCACGAATACGATTACGGGTGCAAATAACACCATCACTGCAACGGGTACTACGACAACTAATGGTAACGTTGTTCATAACGGAGTCGGTGAACCCAATGCCGCTAACGATGCTTCAGTAACAAACTACGAACTCATCAGTAATGGCGATTTCCGTGAGCTTGGTGCTGCAAGTTTCAGAGGAAACGTATTCATGAATCAGTCATTGACTGTTGCAGGGCCTACCACATTGACAGGCTTAACCAATAATGGTACACTTACCCAAAATGGTAATTCAACCTTCAATGGTAATATCACGCAGACAAGTGGTACTACAACACTTCTTGGAACAACTACCGGTGCTTTAACCGTAGTAGGTGCTTTTACACAGAGTGGTGGTAATGCGGCAATTGCCGGCGGAGCGGTAAACTCCTTCGGAACAGTTGGAGGATCTGCAAACACGATCGGTGGCGCTGGAAGCACGAATTCCTATAACGGATCGAATACATTTAACGGTAACATTGTCCAGACAGTTGGTACAACGACCTTACTTAATACTACGACCGGCAACTTGCAGGTTAATGGTACATTAGGTTCGACCGGTAATATCACATTGGGTACAAGCAGCTCAAATAATACGATCGGCGCTCCAGGAGCGATCAATACGCTCACAGGTGCATCGAATAATCTTAATGCGACAACGGCAAATAACGTAACTGGTGATCTCATTCAGATCAGCGGACGTTCCGCGCTCGCTCCAACAGCAAGCACCATTAACAGCTTCGGTACAGGTGCTAGCCAAACGAATAACATCAGTAGCGGTAACGGAACCACAACAACCATTGGTAATGGTTCTGGTAACGTAAACAATATCGGTACAGCAGTTGCCGGTACTTCGACGAATAATATCGGTAACTTGAATGCCGGTACGACAAACAATATCAATGGCTTGTCAACGTTTACCTATACTGGCGATCAGACATATGTACGTATCGCCGGTGGTGTTGCATCATGCGCTGGTGCCTTCCCAACAGGCGCTCAGTCTGAATTGCTCGTCAATGGCGACGGTTTCTTTGATGGAACAGTCGCTGCTTGCCGCTTGAACATCTTTGGTGTTAATCCAAGCTGTATCGCTAATCTCAACACTACGAACTTCGGTTCATGCGCGGGTGGCGTTACGCCGATCAACTTGATCAGCAGTTTGCTTGGTGTCGGTTCCGTAGATGTTACGAACATTCGTAATATTCAGGTTACCAATAACATTCAGACAAACGTTACACTTACAATAGGTGTACCGGGAACAAACGCTACGAACATCACAAGTTCGAATCCCGGACCTGCTTCGATAAATCAGCAGACTCCGACTGTATCAGGAAAGCTTCCGACCTTCCAATCTTACACATTACCTCTTGTTCCTGCATCCGGCCTCAACGGCGGAGGTTCAGTAACATTCAACGCAGGTAATGCACCTGGTATCAATCTGGATGCTGTCAGTGGTATCACAGCTACATATCAGGGTCATAATGCAGGTATCCCGGTTGGTGAATTATGGGTAACCAGAGTTCCAGGTGTCAGCGTAACTGTTGAGTCATCAGCAGCTGGCGACAACAATCAGGTACAGATCATCATTTTGAGACCATAATTGAACGACGTTCCACGGCATGAGATCTCGGAGTAACTAATTTTGATGCTCCGAGAACTCAGCCGGGAAATTAATTTTTTTTACCGTCAGAGAGAGTTCAGAAAAACCCCGTCCGATATGGACGGGGTTTTTTGTTCTATATCCTCTTAATTAAGAGCAGTTAGACATTCTTGCTCCTTGAGCGAAACAAATATTCTTTAAGCGAGCAAAACTTTCCAGGCTTCATCTAAATCTTCATTCTCAATAAGTTCTTTGGCACGCATATGTCGTTCTTGAGTGGTATCGGGCTTAAACGACTGCTTAAACGCAGGGAGCTCCTCAACTGTAAGTAATTTAGCAATATCATGACCACTTAGATATTGACTTTTCCGGATCTCATCCGGCAGCAGATCAAATCCCGGACTGACTTTAGAAGGCTGTGGAAGCTCGAAGAGCCCCTGAGCTGCCCTTGCATACCAAATGCCGCCCATTCGTGCAACCTGGTCGATCTGGCGGGGGTCTATTGAGCCTCTCTCATTCATAATTGACTCTTTAACATGTATTAGGACTACTTCGCAGATAAGCATATTAGCGCTTCCGGGCTTACCGCCAAACTCAATATGCTTTAAGAGCTTCGCTTCCATGATAAATGGGCTTTTTGCGACTCCCGGGGCTTTAACCTTTTGGCTTGGAAACTTTGTAAACCCGGCTTTGATAAACTCATCAACACCTTTTTCAAAAGGAGCTGAAGCAAGACTTGCCTGCTGAACCATGTCATAACTGACGATTGATACCGTGCATTCTTTCGTCTCGAGAATATTGAGCAATGTATCTTTTGGCTTTCCCGTCTTTCCAGAATATGCGGGGCTAAAGCAAATTATAGGTGGATTAACCCCAAAGGCATTAAAAAAACTAAAAGGAGAAAGATTCGGATTGCCGTCTTTATCAACTGTTCCGACAAAGGCAATAGGGCGTGGAGCTATCCCGCCAAGAAGTAAGCGATGCGTTTCACGAAAAGGAATTTGAGAAGGATCGAATGTGAGCATAATATCTGAACTGGGATTTATGTGATTACGTAAATTCCTGAAATTAACTTATTAAGAACAGAAAACTTTATAGATTTCTCTTAAAATAAAAAAGGCAGGGATACCCTGCCTTTATAAACAATCTCAGGAATCCAAAATAATCCCAAGAATCCCAGTTCAGGCAGTTACGTTTTCTTCCTGAACTTCAAGCACCTTTGAAGCATGGTGCATCAAGTCACGCATGAGGGTTTCATCAAAGGGTGAACGCATGCCGACAGATTTGAAAATATCGAGTACACTTTTTGTCCCCCCGATTCGGCAGAGATGCAAATAAGATTCTACCGTTTTCGTATGGTTGCTCGCATCCATTAAAGCGATCTGCATTGCTCCTGTTTCTGCAATGGCATAATCAATGTAATAGAATGGCATAGCGAAAATATGTCCCTGTGAATACCACCGGGCATACTTATATTCTTCACAGCCTGAAAAATCAATACCGGGTTTATAAATATCCCAGATCTTGTTCCATGATGCATCGCGTTGAGTAATTGAAGCGTTCGGATTCTCATATACCCAATGTTGGAATTCATCAACGATAGCTATATAACAGACCATCTCAACAGCATCTTTCCAACGGTTGCGCTTATATTTTTCGGATAGTTCAGGAGTAAAAAATTCGTCGATATATCGCATGGATAAGAATTCCATTCCCATCGAATGAATTTCGCAGGCATCGTATGTCGGCGATTGCAGATCGATCGATTCGATTGGCTGGCTTTCCCATCCCTGAAAGGCATGCCCCATCTCATGGGTGAGGGTGCGAATATCTTCACTATCACCGGTCGAGTTACAAAGAATGGCAACACGCGCTTCATCGCTGAACGATGTGCAATAGGCTCCGGCACGTTTGCCTTTGCGGTTCTCAAGATCAATAAGTCCTTCGTTACGCATTCTGACAAAATGCGCTGCAAGGATTGGTGAAATTTTTTCAAAGATCCGTTGTGCTTTATCAAGCTGCATATCGACAGGTGCGATGTTGCTCGGAAGCGAAAGATCGGGATCATACGCTACATCCCAGGGCTTCAGCGTTGGTGTTCCGAGCTTCTCAGCTCTGGCTTTGAAAAGCATTGACTGAACAGGTACTGCATATTTACGGATATTCTCGCGGAATTTTTTTGCTTCTTCAATGCCGTAATCGGTGCGTCCCATGGACTTGTATCCAAGCGGAATAAAATTCTTCAGACCAAGATTGCGTCCCATCTGATCGCGAAATTTTACGAGCTGGTCATAAATTTCAGCGAGTTCATCATGGTGTTCCAAAAACCAGTTGCGATAAATTTCATAAGCTTCTTTGCGGATGGAGCCATCTTCCGAGCTTTGCATACTTCGAGCCTTGCCCAGCGTGATCATTTCACCACGGAAATTCACTTCCCCTGAAGCAACGATCTTATCATATTTCGTTGACCATTCACCGACTTTAACCCGTAGATCTATATTAACTGGAGAAAGTGCTTCGATCTGTGTTTCGAGAACGCGGAGCAAGTGCATTCCATAACGCGTGCCGACAGCATCTTTATGTTTCGAAGCCAAAAAAGCAAGCAGAAGCTGCGAGTTGGCTTCTTCTGCAACGGGTTGAATTTGTTCACGCAGATATTTTTCGCTCTCCTCGAGAGAAGGATTAGCCATATCTTTGCTTAATGCATGATGAATGCGGCTTGACTCACTATTGACGAATGAGCTAAGAGCATTCCAATCTGCATAAAGCGCAAGCCAAGCGTCCGCAGTAACGGAAGCATCGGCTTCGGCAATGCGATCAGTTAATTTTTTATATTCATCGCGGACAAATTCTGCTGAAAGTGTTCCGGGGCGGTCCTGGTAATATTTGTATTGCATAGTCACGGTTATGAAATTGACAAAAAAGTTTTCTTGTAAACGAAAAATAGCGGGGAAAGAATCACACTTTGTTTACTAATTTTAAGGACGTAGTAGAAAGAGAATCTTCAATATGTTAGCAAATTATAAACTGCTCTTCCTGAAAGATTTTTCCTTCCGTCTAAAAAAGTAAGTTCTATCAAAAAACCTAAACCTGAGATGACTCCGCCAAGTTGCTCTATGAGTGAAATAGTAGCATTCGCTGTTCCTCCGGTAGCCAGAACATCATCGATAATAAAAATGTGTTCACCTTGGGTGATCGAATCGCTGTGCATTTCTATGGTATTCGTGCCATATTCGAGATCGTAGCAAACAGAAATTTTATCGCCGGGTAATTTTCCCTGCTTGCGTGCCATTGCAAACCCAACTCCAAGCCTCTCAGCAAGCGGTGCGCCGAAGATGAAACCGCGGGATTCGATCCCAACAACTTTATCGATCTTTTTATCTTTGATAAGTTCGTAAAACCGGTTGAGCGCCGATTGAAATGCTTCACCATTTTCAAGCAGTGGAGCAATATCCCTGAACATTATTCCTGTCTGAGGAAAATCCGGAATATCACGAATGAAATGTTTAAGATCTATTGACATAAGAAAAAATTATATATCAAACTTGACACCAAAGACCATTGTCTGCTCAAGCTGCCGGCGGGCAGATATATTTCTGTCATAAAGCATATGCATCGTATAATCAATACTTAAGAATCTCCACTGCAATCCTGCAAGCAGCAGCGTTCCGTTGCGCGAATTCTTTAAGCTTTGGATGAAATTCTCTTTTGTCAGTGTTACGGATTTGATGCTTGTCTTGAATGAAAAATTATCGCCTATATGTTTTGTATAATCGATCTGCAAAATAATGCTATAGCCATTTTCCACAGTAAACTGGTCCTGGACGTTCTGCAGAGGATTTCCTTCGCCGACAACAAATTGCCTGTGCTGGACAAGTGGAAAATTTTTCGTACGGGTTTGCTGGAAGGCATATCCAATACCAAAAACCAATTCGAACTCGCTGCTTCCGTCATCTGCGCTCACATGAGTCTTATGGCCTAAGAAAAGGGTTTCATATAAAAATAACGGATCAAGAAAACTTGTAACTGCGCTATCAACCATGCCTTTTCCCATTTCCGTTTCGCCGGTAACTTCGAAGAACAACCGTAACCCGGCATTTTTTGAAAGTGTAACCGAAGGCACAAGGGAAAGCAAAAAGTTATCCTGCGTTTTTTTCGGATAAGCATCACGGGTTACCTGCGCCCCATATTGCAGGAAGAGACTGCTGTTGAATTGAAATGGCTCGCCTTCATAGCCGAGCTTTGCCTGCAACTGCCCGAGCCAAAGCAGATCCTGATTTTCCTCACCGTCTTTACTAATACTTTGAAACGTGAAACCGAGCGAGGGCGACAAAGAAAAATGCCATAGATGTTTTGTTTCTACAGGTGCTGTTATCGTTGCAGTTGCAGAATCCACAAGTTTTACTGAAGTGGAATCCTGAGCAAAAGATCTACCTGCAGTAAAATATGATAAAGCAATAAAAAAGAGACAATACTTTTTCATGTTTTTTTACAATTGGTTACCGGCTTCCATATTCCCCCTATAAGAACGGTTCTGAGGGCATTGCAGTGACAGAAAAAAATAAACCCCACCACCGTAGTTACGATGGAGGATTTGTAAGTATTGCAATTCGGGTAAACTTATTTCAAAGTATCAGTTATTATGCTGCACAGGCACAAATTTCGTTTTCAGATACTCTTCTGATTTCCCTTTGGGAATCGTAAGCGTATTCCAATCCCTGACGCGTATTTGCTTCGCAAGACCGACGATCTGCCCGACATGATATCCATAATGTGAGATCTGTCTTTGAATTGCCTGAATGACAGTATGCTGTTCTTGCCGAATCGTAACAGTTCTTAGCAGATCATTTTCGGTAAGCGAATCCAGCGTTGAGAAAAATACGGAGTATCCACGCTCCCAATATTCTTTTAATGCCTTCGCATCTTTTTCGGAAATTTCAAATTCTCCGTCGCGGTTGCGATCCAGCTTCTCGCCGTCAGTCGTGAGGAAATCTGTCCACCGCGAAAGCATATTGCCCGCAAGATGCTTCATGTTGATGGCTACACTGTTGGATTCTTGGTCCGGCTGCCAGAATAACTGGGCATCCGTTAGCTGCGCGGTTGCTTTATCGGCAAGATCTTTTTGCGAACGGAATACTTTACGAGATTGGTCTAAAAATTCAGAACCGATTGTCATACTTCCTCCATAGAATATTCTTTCGTGACTTCTGCGATACGAACTGAATACGATTCATACCACTCTTTCATTCCCATCTGCTGAGCATACTGATGCTCAGTATTTTCTTTCCATTTTTTTATTGCTTCGATGCTATTCCAATAGCAGACCGTAATCCCACTGCCGTCTTCATTGCGTGCGCTATCAATACCGAGAAATCCTTCTTGCTTAGCTGTTAATTCGTTCATTCGCTTTGCTGTTTCATTATACTCATCGTTATATAATTTATGCTTTGATGTAAAGATCACGGCGTAATACGGTGGTTTCATATTTTTTTATATAATATCCGAAATCGGTATCTATTCGAATCATGATGATCCCAAAATTCTTCGAAAGAGATTTCAGAAAATCCTAATGCTTTGAATTTTTTCAGCTCTTCTTTTTTCAATGCCCAGGGAAGTGTATCTTCTGTTTGATCATCGCGCCATCCGCGGCAGAAGAGGAGAAGTAAGCCTTCCGGAGCAGTTAAAGATGCGACTTTACTTATAACCTCAGTTCTCACCGATCGCGGCAGTGCTTGAATCGTATAACATTCAAAAATAAAATCAAAAGCGCCAAGCCACTTTTTTGGCAGATCAAAAAGATCGGCAACGCAATATTCTACGTCGGAATTCGGAAAGCGTTTCTTCGCCCAATTTATTGCAGTGGGGGAAATATCGAATGCCGTTACATTAAATCCGTATGTGGAAAGTTCTTCAGCATCATCTCCAAGTCCGCAGCCGATAACGAGAGCGGTTTTTCCTTCGCCGTCAATTTTATTTTTATCGAGCCATTCGACGAGGTATGGATTCGGTTTCTGATCAGCCCATGGAATGATAGAGGAATCGCCGTCTGCATCATGATAGAGTTCTTCGAACCATCCGGTTACATCGCCTTTGACAATTGATGCATCAGCCAATTTTCCGGTATCGGCTGTAAGCTTATCTTGCATACATCGCTAAGACATTTTCAATAAAATTTGCTTTTGCATTCGTATATCCTTTGCGGTCATTTTCGAATTGTTTTGCAAGCGCTTTTTTTAACGCTGCATATTCATTTACTGCTTCAGGATGAGTTCTAAGATGATCACGAAAAGCAAGATGTCGTTTCCAGAAATCGGTATTGATCTCAACCATGTGAATTTGATGAGTACGTTTTCCATTCGTAGTTTTACGAAAATATCTTCGCTCCGGAAATTCATCTTCAAATTCCGGCACATATTCATATTCCATTCCCTCGATCGGCAAGATGCAATCCTGAGCATCGAGCAATCGCCGCAAGCCAACGAGAATATCAATGACGGGCTTGGCTGCAAGCCCCGGCACCGCAGTACTTCCGATATGTTGAATATCGGCAACGTAATGTCCGATAGCATCCATTAGTACGGCGCTTTCTTCATCGAAGAGCGATTGCCACTTAGGATCGTACTCTTTAATGATTATTTTTTCTTTCCCAGTCATCGCGTAATATAGAATACATTTTCATATCGTGATGCGCGCCTTTTGAAAATACCTGCTTGCGAAGTACGCCTTCAAATTTCATTCCGGCTTTTTCCATCACGCGAGAGCTTCCGATATTTTCAACTTTGCAACGTGCTTCGATTCTTATTAGATCGGAATTTGTAAATAAATGATTGATCAAACCTTTCACTGCTTCTGTAACATAACCTTTATTCCAAAAAGTACGGGAAATTGCGTAGCCTATTTCGATTCTTTTATGGTCATCATTCCAATTCAAATACCCGATCGTGCCTATAAATTTGCCGTTTTCTTTCAATTCTATGCCAAGAACAGAAGGTTTGCCTTCAGCATATTCAGCTAATACCAATCTTAGGAATACGCGGCTATCCTCAATAGTTTTATGAGTTTCGAACAATACATACTTTGAAACTTCAGGGTCAGAGCAATAGGCATAGATCGCCCCATCGTCTGTCATGGTCAGTGGACGAAGAGTAAGCCTTGCTGTTTCAATTGTTGGCGGTTGTGATAGTATTTTTTGCATAATTAGCGTATTTTCCGAAAGCCGAAACCCGATCCCCCGAACCCCCGTTATAACCCGCACTAAATTACATAAATATAGCCTTGTACCGTTCCATCGCATTCCGTCTGCTCTTTTTTGCCGCTTTTAGCGGTCTTTTGGTGGTTTCAAGTGATGCCTATTCACAAAAAAAGAAGCCGAAGAAAAAAGAGATAGACTCTACTGCAACATTCAATTCAATCGGAAATGCATTAACGCAAACCGATTCGCTTATTGTTACTGAAGTTAAACTTC
The DNA here is from genome assembly GCA_025357895.1 of Ignavibacteriota bacterium. Taxonomy (GTDB): domain Bacteria; phylum Bacteroidota; class Ignavibacteria; order Palsa-1295; family Palsa-1295; genus PALSA-1296. The sequence goes on along the minus strand of JANYLL010000266.1, from coordinate 9,212 downwards.
CGCTTGCTGATTCGGCTGATGATCGGCCTATGTTCAGTCTTGACGGAAGCATTATGGTCTTCGGCTCCCGCCGTCCGCCTATGCCGGGAGAATCGTGGCGAGTTCGTCAGGGTGGATATTTCGGATGGGATGGCGATATTTATTACCGTGTCTTTACCGATACGGGATGGTCAATTCCCATTAATGCCGGACCGCAAATAAATAATGGCGCAGATCAGAATAATCCTACCATTAGTCCGAGTGGTGATGAAATTGTTTTTGTAAATGGCGGTGCAGTCATGCGTTCGAAATTTATTAATGGTTCGCTGCAAAAACCTGAACCCATTCCCGGACAGATACAGGAAATATATGCAAGGTTACAAAATACTCATCTTCAATTTCAATACGGTCTTCAGCAAAAGATCATCAAAGAGCTTAACAGTGATTCATCGCTTGCAGAATTATTCCAGAGAGCGCCGGAAACTAGAGATGTATACTATCGTGAGCGACTCATGAAATATCTAAGAGATGATGGAGCAGTAAAATTTTATCAGGGCTGGACACGATTTGAATCTTCATTTTCTCCCGATGGGCAAATGGTAGTCTTCAGTGAAAATTTAGGCAGGGGCGGAGCTGATGGATATGGATTTGGTGGACAAGGAGACGATGATCTCTGGCTTCTGAAGATCAGTGCAAACGGGAATTGGGATACCGTTTTATATATGTCGCAAACAATAAATTCCCCATATTCAGAGTCATATCCCTTCGTAGCTGCTGATGGACGAACGGTGTATTTCTCCAGTAATCGCCCTTGCCCAAATTGCTCTCCGAATGTACAGGGCAATGATGATATTTATATGACGCGAATTACCGATACAGGATATACAAAACCGGTACCCTTACCGTATCCGATAAATTCTACTGCCGGAGATTACGGACTGACCATAACTTCTGACGGACAAACTGCATATTTTGTCTCGAACCGAACAGGCAAATCAAAATTTTATCAGGTTCGCCTGCGCTCACAGGATTCGACATTTCTTCCAAAGCCCGTAAGCTTACTTCGCGGTATCGTTACCGATCAAACAACAGGTAAACCTCTTCGAGCCAAAGTTTTTGTTGATGAGCTTGACGAAGCGAAAAATTCCTTCAGCGTCTATTGCAATGATAGCGGTGTTTATCTTCTTGCTATACAGCGCGGACATCGTTACGGTTTGCAAGCGGTCGCTGACGGGCATCTTCCGAAATCAGAACGTTTTGCTTATCCGGCAACAGGAAAATTCAACCGCAGTAAACTTGATTTCCAACTTGCTGCAATTGAAGTCGGAGCAGCGACGGAATTTAAAAATGTGTATTTCGATTTCGGAAAATCTGATCTGCTGCCGGAAAGCCGCTTAGAGCTTGACCGTGCAGTGGACTTCTTGAAGAAAAGCAAGAATGCATCGGTAGAAATTGATGGGCATACCGATGATGTTGGAAGCGACGCGGCCAATAATTCTCTCAGCCTTGCACGCGCTACAAGCGTGATGAGTTATCTTTCTTCCCATGGTATCCGCGCCGATAGAATGACGGCAAAAGGGTTTGGAAAAACAAAGCCGCTGAAAAAAGGATCAGACGAAGAATCCCGTGCAAAAAATCGAAGAGTTGAAATGGTGATCTCGGCGTATTCGCAGTAACCTTTCGCACCTCCCAGGACTTACGTCCTGGGCTAAATAATTTCATTCCTTCGGAATGGAATGCAATTCAAAATGCAAAAAATATTTGTAAGAGGAATAAACATCGCGGCCGATTATCTGAAAGGTGATGGCGATCTCATCGTCTTCATCCACGGAGTCGGTGCTGACCGTACGGCATGGAAATACCAACTTCCTTTTTTCCATGACAATGGTTATTCTGTGATCGCTCTTGATATGCGAGGCTCCGGAGATTCTGATGCCAGAGATACAGACGGTAAACTCCTTCCGATTTCACTCAGAGAATTTGCTTTAGATGTTGATGTAGTAATTCGTGAGTTAGGTTATGACAAAGCGCATTGGGTGGGGAATTCCATGGGTGGTGTAATAATACTTGAAGCATTAAGCCAGGACCTTGAATCCCTGAATACAATAGCTCTTTGCAATACCTTTTCTTATCATCCTAATAGAGATGAGATCCTTCCAAGAGCTGCGGCTTCCTTAAAAACTAAATCGCTTCCCGATTTTGCAAATGAGCGAATTCCGCTTGCCTTGCGATCTGATATAGATTCTATGACACTTGCGGAAGCTATATATGCAATGGCTCGCAAAGATCCCGAAGCCTATCTTGCTTCATGGCAGGCAACATGGAGTCCGGATTATCGCAGTACCCTTTCAAAAATAAAAAATCCTACTCTAATAATATCGGGTTCGCTCGATACGATCACTCCTACAAAGCTTTCTGAAGAATTAGCTGCGAATATTCCTGATGCTAAGCATATTGATATTGAAGGTGCGGGGCATATTTCAAATATAGATAAACCGGAAGAATTCAATAAGATACTATTGGATTTTCTGAAAAGTTGAGGGATTATCGTATGACAATCAGGAAATATTTTTCTGTAAATGAAACTTTTTCTTCGTCAATTTCGTAGATTTATATAGAAGAAAGAATAACATTCTTTCGAAGCACATAACGAAGCCCTTAATGCCCGCAACAGAGTGAAGAATATTCTACTCAGTCGCGGGCTTTAAGTTTTATAGCACTCCCTGCACATCAACATCGATCGTCACAGTCACAGTGGTATTGGCATACTTCTTTTGATAGAGATCCATTGCGCCTGTTAGTAACCTTCTGATCTTTTCACCGCTGGGATCCATGTTGCGTTTATCTTTTATGATAATATGCCAGCGAAATTCATTGCGGAGCTTTTTTATTGTCGGCTCTGAAGGTCCGAGCAGTTCGTAGAACGATGCATTTTTCGGAAGTAATGTCGAAAAGGCGAATACTGCTTCCCGAACACCTTGCTCACGTTTACCACGAAATTCGATCAACACTAATCTTGAATAGGGAGGGTAATTCATTTCTTTACGCAAAAGAATTTCCTCATCATAAAATGAATCGTAATCATGAGAGATCACTTTTTGTATTGCAGGATGTTCGGGTTGCAGCGTTTGAATTAAAACTTCTCCGGCAAGTTCTTCGGTGCGTCCTGCGCGGCCTGAGACTTGCGTTAATAATTGAAAGGTTCGTTCTGCAGATCTGAAATCCGGAAGGCATAAACTTGTATCGGCATTTATTACTCCGACTAATGTAACGCGAGGAAAATCCAAACCCTTGGCAACCATCTGCGTGCCAAGTAATATATCGGTTTCACCTTTAGCAAAAGCAGTCAGGATTTTTTCATACGCTCCGCGCTTTGCCGTCGTATCCATATCCATTCGCGCAATGCGTATCATCGGATATGCTTCTTTCAATTCCTCTTCAACACGCTGAGTACCGATGCCGCCAAGAAAAAGTTTTTCGCTGCCGCAAGTCGGGCAGCTCTGATTTTTCGCAGTGGTGAAGCCGCAATAGTGGCAGCGCATATTATTTCCGACTTGATGCCACGTCATCGTCACTGCGCAATTCGGACACATGATCACATCACCGCAATCCGAGCAGCCGAGATAGGTCGAGAAGCCGCGTCGGTTCTGCAATAGTACAGTACCCTGACGTTTAAGAAATCTTTCTTCGATAGCTTTTTTTAATTCATCCGAAAGTGAATTCTGTTTAGCCATCTGCTCTTTGCGCATCAGCGGTTTTCGCATATCGATGGTCCGAACCGTCGGGAGCTTTGCATCCAGTGCACGCTTCGTTAATTTGATCAGCGCATATTTTCCCTGCTTTGCATTATAATAACTTTCGATCGAAGGCGTTGCACTGCCAAGTACTGCAACTCCGCCAAGTGAATGCGCCCTGACTATTGCCGCATCACGTGCATTATATCGCGGCGTCTGATCGTATTGCTTATAGGTGATCTCATGTTCTTCATCAACGATGATAAGTTTAAGATCATGGATCGGCGCGAAGACTGCGCTTCTGGCACCGATCGCGATTTTCGTCTCGCCGCTTGCAAGGGTCTTCCAGGAATTATATCTCTCGGCAAGCGACATCCGCGAATGCAAAACTGCGATCTTTGTATATTTATCGGTGCTAAGCCGCTTCTCGAAGCGCTCGATCAACTGTGGAGTCAAAGAAATTTCCGGAACAAGAATTAAAACTCCATGCCCTGAATCCAAAACTTTTTTCGCAAGCGAAATATAAACTTCCGTTTTTCCCGAACCTGTTATTCCATGCAATAAAAAAGTTTTCGCTTCGGAATTTCTATAAGCGCTTTCGATTTGCTCAACGGCTTGTTGCTGCTCCGAAGTGAAAGAAAGATTCGCAATATCATTTTCCGTTGTCGGTGCCTTGCGAATATTTTCCTGAATGATCTCCTGATTCTCGAACCGGATAAAACCCCGCTTCTGCAAAGCAGTGATCGTTGCTCCGGAAACTTCAGCTGATTTTTTTAAAAGTTCAAGGGTAAGAGGTTCATCGGGATGAAGTTGTTTTTGCTGCATTAATTTTAAAAGAACAGCAGCCTGCTTTTGGGATCGCTCGAGTTCCATCAATGCATTCGATAATGCATCGGTATCATTTTCAAGTTCGTAAGAAAGTTTTACTACACGATGAGTTTTAGGTTTTGTAAAGTTGTTAACAGGTTGTTCAATGCGAAGCAATCTCTCAGCTTCGAGAGCATTGATATGAGCATAAACTCCTTTAAGCTTTGAGCGTTTTGCAAAATGCGAAATGAGAACGCCGTTCGGATATTCAGAAATTTTTTGCAGGATCTCCGCACGTTTCGGAGATCGTTTGTTTAATTTTGCAACCTCATAATCAAGATCTTCAGCGATAACAATTACTTTACTTTTTGTCTCAGGTTTTAATCCTTGCGGAAGAGCCGCTTCAAGAACTTCACCCCATGAAGTTAGGTAATACGAGGCGATCCATTTTGTCCACTCTAAAAATTTTTCATCGAAGACAGGAGTCGCATCAAGAATATCAGCAATCGGACGAATATGTGAAATATCCTGCGGTGCCTTATCCGATAGCCCGACAAGAATCCCCGTCGTATGCCGCTTCCCAAGAGGAACAGAAACTCTGCTACCGATAAGCGCACGACTCGAAAGTTCATCGGGAATCGAATACGTTAAGCCGTCAAGCCCTCCGGAATGGTACTTAAAATGAAGGGGAAGCGCGACGGTAGCGAATCGTGAAGGCATGTAATGTGTCGGGGAAGGGCTATGCCTTCGTCTCTTCCAGTTTCGATCCTCCTTTTGCTGCCTGATCTTTAGCAACATGCTCCAAAATAAGCTCCTTCATTTTATTCTCGACTTGCTCATGAGCCGTACCATTGACAATAAGCTCAAGCTCTGGGCAAAATGCCGCATAGCCCGTCTCGCCCCTGCGGCGAATGAGAATCTCGTAATTTTTATCTCCTACTTGCATACAATTGATTTAATAAACCTAAATTTTGGAAGCTCTGCTTTTTCTGGTAGGAAATGCTCGAATGAGTGAGCGCAATGCGTTCATCACTTCTTCCGGTGTTCTGAAAATGCTTGTAAATTCTTTATCCAATAATACTATCATCTGATCTTTTTGCAGTTTGGCAAATCTATTCAGTTTTGCTTTCGAATAATCGAAATCATAATGTGCAGCAAGTTCATCATTATTTTTCGGCTTAATGATTGTTTTTCTGATACTCTTCATAATCCATTCTTTCTTTCTTATTTGCAAGTCGTGCGCTGATGATCCTGATAGAATCGTTGCGCTCTGTAAATGATGTCAGTAAAACTCTTCCAAGAAAAGAAGTACCGACAATTATCTCGCGGTGCTCTGCGATAGAATGCTTTGGATCATCGAAAATCGAGCCATTCGGATCATCAAAGGTCGTAGATGCCTCAGCAAAACTAACGGCGTGCTTTCCTCTATTTATTGATTCCTTTTTCGGATCCCATTCGAATCGCATTAAATTTATAACGCTTAAAGAATATGTAAACGTTCTGAAATCCTTGAAAACAGCTTGCTAAAGAATATTCTATTCCTTCACCACCTTCGCCTTTGCAACAACTTCCTTCTCATTTTCTAATTCAATAAAATAAATTCCTGCCGCACATTCATGCATATCAAAAAGAATATCCTGCTTTCTTCCGGTGAGATTTATTTTTTCATACTTTATTTCTTTGCCGAGAAGATCGCGAAGTGAAAGAGTATAGATTCCTGCGGGAAACAAACCATCTATTGAGATTGTAAGTGGCTCTTGAGAAGTAATGGGATTGGGAAAGAGAAGGATATTTTCTTTTTCAGAAATTAGCGGCGCAACAGAAGTGATATTGCAGAGATCGGTTTCCTTGTATGCGACGCTATCGCCGTTGCCAACAAGACCGGATTCATAATTAATTGTGTCATTGGTAGTAAAAAATAAAATAGTGTCAGTGGGCTTTTCAATAGATTGAACATTATAAAGGATATTATGAGTATGGCATCCAGTAAGATTCGAATCTAACTTAAAGAGAAGAAAAGCTCCTGTATCGTTTAGATATCCGGTAAAAACAAATCTTCGATCTGATGTTTTAATAAGCACATCGGCACGTGAATCTTTGTTTGGAATGGATATTTCTTTGATAGTGCGAACCACTCCATTCTCATCTACATTGGCAATAAATGAATTGGCTCCTCTTATACCGCCGGCGATAAGATCACCATTTAATGTTTCTACTATTGAATTCAGACCCTCATGATCGAATGCATTAATAGAAATTCCCCAAAGAAAATTTCCTATAGAATCAAATTTCCCAATATAGGCGTCATCAGCACTCAGTTTATTTGGTTTCAAATAACCACAGACAGCAAACCCTCCAGTGTAGGTTTTTTCAATTCCTCTCAAACTAATACCCTTATTCATCTTCTTCTCCCATATTAGTTTTCCTACTTTAGAAAACTTCATTATTCCCGAATGCTCAGAAACATTATTGTGAACTACTTCTGCTAAACAAATAATACTGCCATCATTTATTTCAGCAATAGAGTTGATTTGTGCATACCTGGTTGTATCAGTATGCAGTTGTGCGATAGATTGGACCTTTCCATTCGAATCAATCCACAGTATGCCGCCCGTTTGCGCCATTGGAAATACCGTTACGCCTAAGGTACAACCACCGTCACGACGAACAATAATTTTTGATATTCCCCACAATCCGATATCGGTAAAATAATCTTTCCAAAGTATATGACCGCCACTATCAATTTTTATTAGCGCTGAATAACTTGAACCATCATCAGAAGGAGATTCGCAGGTAATAAAACATCCCCCATCGAATGTTGCTGCTACTGCATCCACAAAACCATTATCCACAGGCAAAGTTAGTGACCAGAGGATGTTTCCCTTTTTATCAACTTTTATTATTACAGGTCGGATATACCCATCAATTGCGTTCGTTCTGTTCACGCGACACCCGACGATAAAATCGCCATTCGTAGTCTCAGTTACGGAACTACTCGTGCTTGAAAAACCCATTCGGATACTTTTCTCAAACGTCTCTTGACCCCTCACCGGCAATGCCAGGGCAGTCAAGAAAAAAAGCAAATATGAGATTTTTTGATACATCAATATTTTATATACCTATCGCATCCAAATAAAATTGCGGTGCTCTGGTTGGTTTGCCTGTTGCGAGGTCTATAAAGACAAGTGTTGTATCACCTTCTGCTATTAATTCACCACTGTTTTTTTTCACTTCATAATGAATCTCAACCCTTGGCGAATGTTTGGGAGTTAAGCTTGCCGTGATATGCAGTTCGTCATCATATCCTGCACCTTTATAATATTTTATCGAAGCTTCGGAAACGGGAAGTTCATAACCTTTTTCTTCGATTTCCCTATACGGCAATCCAAGAGAGCGAAGCATTTCCGTTCTTGCTACTTCGAAATATTCCAGATATTTTGCATAATAGACGATACCCATTTTGTCGGTATCGGCATAGCGTACGCGGAGCGTTGTGGTGTGGGTTACCAAGATAGTATTTAATTCTCCCAGAATCCCATCTTTGCAAATTTTGCAACGCGCCTATCTAACGCTTCACCGTCTGAAAATTTCTCGGTCTTTTGGAGCAAAGAAATTTCTTCGGTCAATACATTCTTCATGGTTTCGAACATCACTTCTGGCGCCTGATGTGCTCCGCCGAGCGGTTCGGGAATGATGCGGTCTATGACGCCGACCGATAGCAGATCAGGCGCTGTAAGTTTTAATGCTTCGGCGGCTTGCTCTTTGAAGCTCCAGGTACGCCACAAAATTGAAGAACAGGATTCCGGCGAGATCACCGAGTACCATGCATTTTCCAGCATCAAAATTCTATCGCCGACTCCGATGCCAAGCGCTCCGCCTGAAGCGCCTTCGCCGATGACGCAGATGATAACAGGCACTTCAAGCTTCGACATCTCCAAAAGATTTCTGGCAATGGCTTCGGCTTGACCGCGTTCTTCGGCTTCGATACCGGGAAATGCGCCGGGAGTATCGAGAAAACAGACAATAGGCTTGCCGAATTTTTCAGCAAGCTTAAAAAGACGCAACGCTTTTCTATACCCTTCAGGATTCGGCATTCCGAAATTCCGAAATACATTCTGCTTCGTATCGCGTCCTTTCTGATGCCCGACCCACATCACGCTTCCGATGCCATCAAGCGTTCCGAAGCCGCCGACGATTGCCGGATCGTCACGCACACCGCGATCTCCATGAAGTTCGAGAAAATCGGAGGTCAGCGCATTGATATAATCCAAAGAATACGGACGGTCCGGATGTCTTGCAAGCTGCACGCGCTGCCAGCGAGTGAGGTTCTCGAATATCTCATGCCGTAGTTCTTCGACCTTGGATTCCATCGCCGCAACCTCAGAAGTGAGATCGACCGATTCGCCCAACGTGCGCATTTCGGCGATCTTTTCCTGAAGATCGGCAATAGGTTTCTCGAATTCTAAAATTGCTTTCGCCAAATTACAAGTTTACAGTTTATTGTTAACAGTAAACAGTGAATGGGTTCGCTATGTTCAGGGTTCATATTCCCGGTAGTGGCTCAGTTTGATTTAATTGTAAGATACTACTCATTGTCATTCCCGCGAAGGCGGGAATCCAGGCTTCTATGTGTACTTTTCCTTTGGATTCCCGCCTTCGCGGGAATGACAGAATCAAACTGACCCACTACCA